>NZ_JADEXI010000431.1:0-3995 GCF_015207185.1 Microcystis sp. LEGE 08355
TATAAGAGACAGGTTGTGGGCTTATTAATTGGTACTTTAATTGGGACAGTTCTTGGACTTTCTTTATGGTTTTCTGAATCGGCTGCTTTTATCGCTAAACCTTTTGTGACCGCGCTTGGTGCATTGCCTGTCTTTGCTCTAGCTCCATTGATGATTGTTTGGTTTGGTGTTGGTTTTGGTATGAAGGTGGCCATCGCAGTTTTTTGGCTCTACCGAACCTGTCATGTAAAACTATTAACAACTTATACTTGTAAAGCTTGTATAGTAAAGCTTTGAGTTTTTGTTAGATTGATATTTATCAACTTTAGAGCATTGCTGGACAGAGAGGGAGCTTGGGGAATTTTCTACATTGTAAGTTCGGAAGAACCAGTTTTTTCAACTGTGTTTGTAGCCTTTAACCAAGCTTATAAAGGAGCCAATTCTGTAGCTCTAGAATATGTTGACACACTTAAAGGAATGAATGCGTCTCGTTCCCAGATTTTTCAAAAAGTAATCATTCCTGGTTCCTTAGATTGGGTATTAAGCTCTATTCGGTTAAATGTTGGATTTGGATTATTGGGGGCATTTATTGGAGAATATATTTCATCAAATGAAGGTTTAGGTTATCTGATTCTTCGTGCCAGTAATCTGTACAATATTCCAAGAGCTTTTGCCGCAGCGATCGGGATTATCGCCCTTGCCTTGATTTTGGATAATATTGCCCAGTTTATTGAACGACGACGTTATACGATTGTCCAATGGATCAGTGTTCCCCCGCAACTTTGGCATCGTTGAGGTGAACAACAGTCTGTAAAGATACCCTCAATTATCATTACAGAAAATTAAGTTGCGATCACCATATAAACAGAAAAAGCTGTCGGTTCTGATATGGCTAACCCTTCCAAACGCATTCCTGGTGGAAGGCGATCGCCGTAAACTAGAGGATTAGCGCAATCCCCCTATGTAAACGACCAAAACCGCCAAACCAATAGCTATACTGTTACAAGAGCTATTTCCCGCAATTAGACCGCCAAGAAAAATTGAATGCCAACGATAACAAAAGAAACCCTTAAGCAAGAACTCGATCGCCTTAATAATCAACAACGTCAAATCTTAAATATTCAACCTTAAAAGGAGCAAACCTAATGACAACTAGAGAAAGACTGATCCAAGAAATATCTCAAATCTCCGAAGAAATTGTTGAAGAACTGCTTGACTTTTTATTATTTACCCAAGCCAGAAGGAATCAACAAAAAGAGCCAAAAACCCCTAGACCCTACGCCCTCTGTCAAGGAGAATTTACCGTTCCTGCTGACTTTGACGATCCCTTACCCGATGAAATCCTACAGGACTTTGAAAACCCTTTATAAAAATCATGCGACTTTTACTCGATACTCATATCTTTCTCTGGTTTCTTAATGGAGATACTCGACTTTCACAAGATTTTTGTGATGCCATTAAAGACGCTAAAAATAGCGTATATTTGAGTGTAGCCTCCATCTGGGAAGCCATTATTAAATATCAATTAGGTAAACTTCCCTTGCCAGAATCACCAGAAGTTTATCTGCCCAAACAACGCGATCGCCATCAAATAGCGAGTTTAACGATTGATGAAGAAAGCATCGCCTATTTAATGAAATTACCTCCCTTGCATCGTGATCCCTTTGATAGACTGCTAATTTGTCAAGCAATGCAAAATGATTTAATCATTATTACAGTTGACCAAAAAATTCGCTCCTACCCAATCATTACAACCTTATAATTAATCAGACAAAAATGGCAGAAGTAAACGTTTATTATGATCCAATGGGTAACACCTTAACCGTTGGGTTTGGCGCACCGCACGATCATTAGAGTATTCATGGTGTAGGATTTTCGGGTTGTCTTATGCAATGTCTGTCTCTATAAGGGTTTCATTCCTTATAGAGACAGACATTGCTGTGATTTTTGCCAATTGTTTTCGATCTAGAACTAGCTAATCAATTAAGTCTCTTGTCAGATAAGGATTTGGTCGATTTATGCCACCCTATCGAACCATACCAAGTAACGAAGAACCGTTTTTCCTAGACTAATCTGCTCAATTTCACCAGCAAAGATACTTTCTCTAATTATCCTCGATCGAGTCCCAATTGATCAAGAATTTTTCGGGTGGCAAATGGATTGTTTTATATCTATAATTATTATTGAAAAAAATCAAAGCAAGCGGTTTCGCTTTAATAATGTATATCTTGCCAGAGGGAACAATCATTAATGTTTTGGAAATCTTTGATATTTTTGCTGGCAATAATAACCCGACGACTGGGATATTTTTCTTTGAGTAGCGACCATTGAGCCGATAGGATACAATCTATATCAATATTTTCTTTAACTTGGTTTGGTTGACTTGTTGCTCTCAACTCAGCCCAAAGACAAGCGGCTTTTTGTAGTAAAATAAAACTGACTTTCTGCAACTCAATTACATTCCTTAACTTATCTAATTCTTGCACGCTTTTACTTTTTATCCTAATCAATTCTCGTCTAACCTCATAATCCCATAGATCAGATGAAGTCAGAAAAGCTCCTCTTGCCAGCAGACGATAAAACCATTCGGTACATTGATAAACTTCTGTAAATAACTTTTGATCTTCTGGCCAGTCTTCACCGATCGGGGTTACTAATAAGCTTAAAATGTTAGAGTCCAGAATTACAATCACTCTTTTAATCCCATCCCTTAACTTTTCTCAGATTTTCTAACTGTTCTAAGCGAGATTTTGCCCATGGGATTGCTGGCTGATTTTTTTGTTTCTGCACTTGATCAGTATCGGATTTATTCGAGGTATAAAAGTCTGTCCAATTGAGAGGTTTAGTTTCTTGATTTTCGTATTCTTGTATTTGCCAGAGGATTGCTATAGCCGTATTCTTTAAAGAGATTAAAACTTGCTTAAACTGACTTGTTTTCTCTGGTTGCAAGCTAGGATCATTTAAAAAAGCCTTGGCGATCATCTTAAAAGATTCTAGGGATTTGTGGGGAAAATAGCCAATATATTTTTCTATTATTATCTCTGAGAGTATGGTAATACAGAAGCAAATACGATTATATTGAGCGGATTTATCTGTTGATTTTAACAAGGCATATAACAGTATTTTGTTCACTCGAATTAACTCTAAAAATCCTGTAAATAATTATCATAATATGCCATTTTTTGAAGCTATCAGCAGACAAAAATTCACAATACTTAGCTTGAAATTCTCTTGTTATTGGTTGATATTCAAGAGAATAAATATTCTCCGCTTGAGGTGGAGTTTGATCTGCTCTGATTTTTTCTATAACTTCAGTAATTTTTAAATCATCATTTTGATATTCTTTGGGAAAATCAAGGGATTTATCGGAAGTAAATAGTCTTTATAAATCTGCTTTTAAAAAACTTATTTCCGCTAACATTTCTGGTTCTTCGGTAATTGTTATGTAATGGACGGGAGTTATAAGGGATGGAACCCTTATATAGAAATGCCTTTGGCGATTTTTGTCAATTGTTTTTGAACTAGAGCGAACTAATCAATTAAGTCTCTTTCCAGATAAGGATTTAGCCGATTTATGCCCCCCTATCGAACCATACCAAGTAACGAAGAACCGGAAGAACCTACAACTTTTATGTTAAATGTAGTGTGAATCTATCTTTCCTATAAAAATTTTTCAGGTTATTCTTACACAAATACTAACAAGTTGATGAAGCGGACGGGCGAGATAGCTTCGGGTTATTATTGCCAGCAAAAATATCAAAGATTTCCAAAACATTACTGATTGCGCTCTCTGGCAAGATATACATTATTAAAGCCAAACCGCTTGCTTTTATTTTTTTCAATAATAATTATAGATCTAAAACAATCTATTGGCCACCCGAAAAATTCTTGATCAATAGGACTCGATCGAGGATAATTAGAGAAAGTATCTTTGCTGGTGAAATTGAGCAGATTAGTCTAGGAAAACCCTGCCCTAGACAAAGTAAAGATCAGAAAATCCTACACCATGAATACTC
>NZ_JADEXI010000432.1:0-3990 GCF_015207185.1 Microcystis sp. LEGE 08355
TCTACAGCAACCTAGAGGCGTTAATGGCTGAAAAAGGCTTAAGCATCGCCGAACTGTCGGAGCGGACAGGTGTAGCCCAATCCACTATCAGAAGTCTGATCAGGGGTAGGCTCAAAAGGCTCGACAGCATCAGCACTGGCAAACTAACCCAGTTTTTTCAGTGCAAACTGGACGAACTCTATGCGATGAAGTGGGAGTAGGGAACGGGCGACCACCTAACCAATACCCGTTGGAGTATTGTGGAGTTGGAGAGGCGATCGCTGTTCTTAGGGAGCAGTATGTGGTGGGGACGGTGACGGCTAAGATTGTTCAGCCAAAGCCTGATGAACTAAAAATATTTCCCTGATTTTAAAGGCTTATTTTGCTATAATAAGAAAGTAAAAATCCTGAAAAATTTAGAGTTAAATAGGAGAGATAAAATGGTTAATGAAATCAGTATTATTATCTCCAAAAATCCCGATGGATATTCGGTAAAATTTCCCGAATTAGAACTAATTAATCACCAAGATAGCTCTCTAGAAAATGTTTTAAATCGACTCAAAGCGGTTCTAGAAACTCATCTAATTTCTTCGGATATATTCCCTGAAGAAAAACTATCTCAGCTTCCGTCTGAAGGTAAGGAAATTATCAAGTTTGCGGGGATTTGGGAAGATATTCCTGAAGAAGATTTTATAAATTTTTGTGAGGAAGTAGAACAGCGTCGTCAAAATTCTTTATCGCGGAGATTCGAGATTTGAAACCTTGTTTACTTGATACTTATATTCTTTCTTTGTTTTTCCGCAATCATCCCCAGGTTGTTCATTCTTGTAATTTATATCTCCAAGAATACAGACAATTAAGTTTTAGCTTGATTACTCATTATGAAATCTTGAGCGGTTTAAAACATCGAGATGCCCAGAAACAGCTTGACAAGTTTTTGGAATTTTCCCAAGGGAATCAAATTCTACTTTTAACCGACGAATCGGTGACGATATCAGCTAAAATTTATGCCGACTTAAGGAAACAAGGGACTCCTCTTGACGACATCGATCTCTTAATTGCAGGAGTAGCTATAGCGAATAATTTAGTATTAATTACCCACAATCAAAAGCATTTCAGTAAAATTGAAGGGTTAGAATTAGAAGATTGGACACTATAACTATTCTGGAAAGATTTGGCAGATTAAGTGGTTTGGGCAAGGAAACAGAGATGAAACGAGATGAGGTACTGGCAATTCTAGACGCACACCGAGAACAGTTACAAAAACTAGGGGTGAAATCTTTGTCTTTATTTGGTTCAGTGGCAAGGGATGAAGCTGATGCCGATAGTGATGTAGATTTGTTAGTAGAATTCGATCGACAAGGTGGTTTTTTTCAACTTCTGCAAGTACAGTATTATTTAGAAGATATTCTGGGATGCTCTGTGGATTTAGGAACTCAGGATGCCTTACGAGAACATTTACGGGAACCTGTGCTGGAGGATGTTATCAATGCCTTCTAGAGATTGGCGACTTCGCCTTCAAGACATTTTAGAATCTATCAGGGAAATTGAACAGCGTACAAAGGGAATGACGTTTGAGGAATTTGCCAAGAATCAAACCACTATCAAAGCGGTTCTCTATGATTTTATCATTATTGGAGAAGCAACTAGAAATGTACCAAAGGAAATTCAGTCTCGCCATCCTCTTATTCCTTGGCGTTTGATGGGAGGAATGAGAAATGTTGCAACTCACGAATATTTTCAAGTTAATTTAAGTAGAGTTTGGGCAACTATTTAAGAAGATTTACCGACCTTAGTGCCACAGCTACAAGAAGTGTTAGAAAGCGAAATAGAAGCAGAATAGTTGTTGGATAAGCGAAAGCAAAAAAATAGACCCCTTCAACTGACTGAATAAAGGGGTGGCAATGGTCGTATTTTTAGAAGCAATTTAGCCTACTTTTGTGGTTTCTTTTCCGGTGGATTTAGTGGACTTTAGTTTGCGTTTGAGGGTTGAAGCTGCGCCTAGTGTGCCGAGGGCGAGGAGGCTGAGGGTGGAAGAGGGTTCAGGTGCTATCCTTAAATCATATCCTGCCTTCTTGAGTAAATCTTTGTCAGACTGTTGAATCACTCTTCTTGTTTCACCTGGTTTGAGACCTTTATACATAACTTCTGTTTTATCATCAGAATGAGTATTTACAGATAACATATGGATTAGCTCATGCAGTACAACAGTTGAAAAATCATATTCATCATTAGCTGGAAGGTTATTTTGATCAAAATGCCATTTCTTGTTTTTGTTGGCTCTTCGGGACTTGGTATGGTTCGATATGGGGGCATAAATCGACTAAATCCTTATCTGGCAAGAGATTTAATTGATTAGTTCGCTCCAGATCGCAAACAATTGACAAAAATTGCGGTAATGTCTCTCTCTATAAGGGTTTCATTCCTTATAACCCCGTCCATTGCATAAGACAAACCGAAGAACCTTTTTGTTGAAATAAATCTCACCCAGTGGATATTTGTCCTTCCATTCTGCTGGAGGGGTAAAAATTGGTTTCGCTGCAAATCCCAAAGCTCCTGTAAGATTTAAATCAAGTTGAAATCCGTCAACAGGAACTTTCCCCCAGTTACTGAAAAAATCGTCCCCAGCCCAACGCAAAGTGATGTCTGGATATTCCTCTACAAATGCTGGCTGTTGTTCAAAGAAACTGCCTAAATAGTTAATATCTTGGCGTACTGCTAATTTTTCTTCTTCAGTCCATTCAATGCCATCAAATGAAGTATTAAATTTGTAGGAAATAGGCAGAGAAAATGGCTGACTAGGTACGGGGGGGAATCCTGGATCGATTGGAATCTCATCAGCAGTTTGGCTTGATGCACTACCTCCAAAGCAAGTTAAGGTAACTATGGCGGAGGTGCAAAAAGCTATTGGTGCAAGTTTAAGAGTCATAGGAAAAGTTTCTTCGTTCTAGCGTGAGTACCGCTCTTGTAGCTTGGGTCAAGCGACAGCACAACCCAACCTTAAAGCCAGACAGCTAAACTATACACACTCCCCCCACAACTGTATCAAAAGCTACAATTCAACAAATCTTTATATTTCTCTCCCTGACACGGACTCACCTGGGACAGTAGCGACATCCCCTCCTTCCGCCAAGAAATGCCTCCTCAACGCTCAGATGAGTTTGGAGTTACAGCCCACATTCCGCACCCTCAACTGTCACATAAGCTGTCCCCCTCCAGAGACTTGAGTAAAAATACTTATCTGGTGAAGATTTTCTCGGTGGCCGTTAGGGGGGTCTTGAGACCCCTAATTATGAAAAAATAGGAATTGTTGGAAAACTTAGGCAGTGGGCTGTTCGACCATGAATCAATCAACAGAAATTGAAGTCAAAAATCTAGACCATCTGGGATTAGTAGCCGGAATTATCGATGAAATAGGAATCGTTGAAATTATCAACGAACAAGTCTCAATTGAGCGAGGAGAAATTGTCACAGCGGGGCAAGTCGTGAAAGCAATTATCCTGAATGGATTGGGATTTGTCTCCCGGGCCTTGTATTTATTTCCTCAATTTTTTGAAGATAAAGCAACCGAACATCTGCTGGGAGAAGGCATCGAAGCAAAACACCTGAATGATGATAAAATTGGTCGAGTAATGGACAAACTTTATCAACTGGATGTTTCGGGGATTTTCCTACTCATTAGTTTAGCCGCCGTCAAAAAATTTGGTGTAGCAACCGAGAACTCCCATTTAGATTCGACTTCTCTATCAGTAGAAGGAGAATATAACAAGGAATATCCAACAGTAGAAATCCTGAAATCAGGAGCAGTGGGAGAAGAAATTGAAACCAGACAACAGCCAATAAAAATTACCCACGGATACTCCCGCGACCGACGACCTGACTTAAAACAATTTATGATTGACTTAATCGTAAGTGGGGATGGAGATGTACCTTTATTCCTGAAAGTAGGGGACGGAAATGAAGCAGACAAAGCGGTTTTTGGTCAAATCGCCCGAGAATTTCAAAAACAAG
>NZ_JADEXI010000433.1:0-3979 GCF_015207185.1 Microcystis sp. LEGE 08355
TAATTCCTGATGTCATTGACCAGGGAATAAAGGGTTTGCCGTTTAATCCTGTAGTGCTTGACCCACTACGAATGACTAAGCTTTCAGGCTTTTAAGTAAGTTTGAGTAAGTTTAGTTGAGCGGTATAGATCCTCCGGTTATAATGAAATCTGGGAAAATGACACCGCCCCATCCCGAAAACTCTCACCCCTTGCTAGGTATAATTGATCGCAGGAAAAATTTTATGAGTAAATTTGTCTTTGTCACTGGGGGAGTCGTCTCCAGTATTGGGAAAGGGATTGTCGCTGCTAGTTTGGGAAGATTGTTGAAAAGTCGGGATTATTCCGTCTCAATTCTGAAATTAGACCCCTATATCAACGTGGATCCGGGTACGATGAGTCCTTTTCAACACGGAGAGGTATTTGTCACCGATGATGGGGCTGAAACCGACCTCGACCTTGGCCACTACGAACGTTTTACCGATACGGAACTCTCCCGTCTCAATAGCGTGACTACCGGCTCGATTTATCAAGCGGTATTGAATAAAGAGCGCCGTGGTGCTTATATGGGGGGAACTGTGCAGGTAATTCCCCATATTACCAACGAAATCAAGGAAAGGATTCTCCGGGTGGCCAAAGATACCAACCCCGATATTGTCATCACAGAAATTGGTGGTACGGTGGGAGATATCGAATCTTTGCCTTTTTTAGAAGCAATTAGGCAATTTAGGAAGGATGTGGGTCGAAATAACGTGATTTATATGCACGTTACCCTAATTCCTTGGATTCCGGCCGCGAAGGAGATGAAAACTAAACCGACGCAACACTCGGTCAAGGAATTAAGATCGATTGGTATTCAACCGGATGTGTTAGTCTGTCGTTGTCATCTACCCCTACAACCGGGATTAAAAGAAAAACTCTCAGCTTTCTGTGATGTACCGGTAGAATCGGTGATTACTGCTCAGGATGCCAGCAGTATCTACGAAGTGCCTCTTAATCTGGAAAAAGAGGGATTAGCGCAACAAACCCTAGAATTATTAAACCTCAGTCCCCGATACCCCCATCTGGAGGAGTGGGAAAATCTCATCCGACAGATGCAATCCCCCAGTCAAAAATTAGAGATAGCTATTGTTGGTAAATATGTGCAGTTAGGGGATGCTTATCTCTCGGTGGTGGAGGCCCTTAAACACGCTGCTATTGCCCTTGATAGCGAGATAGAATTGCGTTGGGTAAGTGCTGAAGATGTGGATAACGATTCGGCCGAAGCTCATTTAAGCGGTGTTGACGGTATTGTGGTACCCGGTGGTTTTGGTATTAGGGGTGTGGATGGCAAAATTAAGGCGATCGAGTATGCTAGGGTCAATAATATTCCTTTTTTGGGTCTCTGTTTAGGGATGCAGTGTTCGATTATCGAATGGGGTCGCAATGTGGCCCGATTAGAAAGGGCCAATAGTTCCGAATTTGAAGAGGATACACCCAATCCAGTGATTAATTTACTGCCAGAACAGGCAGATGTGGTGGATTTAGGGGGAACAATGCGTTTAGGTCTCTATCCCTGTCGTTTAAATCCCGATAGTCTAGCTTTCTCTCTCTACGGTCAAGAGGTTATCTATGAGCGCCATCGTCACCGTTACGAGTTCAATAATGCCTATCGTAGTCTCTTTTTTGAGACTGGTTATCTGGTGAGTGGCACTTCTCCCGATGGTCGTTTGGTGGAAATTATCGAACTACCAAAACATCCTTTCTTTATTGCTACCCAATTTCACCCCGAATTTCGCTCTCGTCCCAATAAAGCTCATCCTCTCTTTTCTGGTTTCATGAAAGCGGCCCTCAAAAGTGCAGAGCAAAAGTTTTCCCTTATTAGTTAGGGTTTGCTGGTTCTATTGGCTCAAAATCTGGTTTTTTGGGGGGAAACCCCCGAAAATTTGTCATATTAACCCCAGTTTGGCCTAGGGTTTTCCGAATTGACGTTGATAAACTACTTCTTCCTTGCCAGATTCCAGTTTAATATCCGAGCGAGGATAGGCCACACATAACAAAGCATAGCCTTCTTTTTGCAGGTCGGGGGATAATCCCATGCCCTCTCCTTGTTCGACGCTACCTTGGGAAAGTTGAGCGGCGCAGGTAGTACATACGCCCGCATTGCAGGAACTGGGTAAGTCAATCCCCGCATCGTAGGCCGCTTGTAGTATAGTTTGATCTTCCCTAACTTCGATCGTTTGTGTTGTTCCTAAATGAGAAATTTCTACTTTGTAGGTTGTGGTCATAGCTAATGAATGATGCTTTGAACTTCACCTATTTTATCATTCTAGATTGCGGATATAGAGGACAGGGGAGAAATCTGTACCTAATCAGGTTTTCACTGGTTGGGATATAATTGATTGTCATAAAAGATGATAAGATACTCACAATAAGTAACTTTTTCTGGCAATTTGCCCTGTAGTTCAAACAAACAAAAGAGAGAAATAAATTCTCTCTTCTGCTCATGAAAATTATGCCAATTTTCCCATAACCCAGGGGAAGTTATTCTATTTGTAATTGGCTCTCGTGTCTTTAACCGCAGCCCAAAAAAATAGGGCTGTTAATGGCACACTTGCCGCTAGAATTAAGCCAGTGGTAGTATTGCCTAAATCCGGTTCTCCCGAACTAATTTCAAAGACACAACCCACACCAGCGATCGCTGCAATACAGGATAATAACAATAAAACGCCGCTTTTCGGGGTCATTTTCACTCCTCACCTAAATTAACTAATGCCTTTATTTTGTCACTTTCTCGACGGGTTTCACCGCTTGCACGGAAAAACCGTGTTTTTTTAATTCTTCATTGAGTGCCAAATCGTTATCTACTCTATCCACGAACATGACACCATTAAGATGATCCATTTCGTGTTGAATTGCCCGCGCTAGTAAACCGTTAGCTTGCAGTTTTCGCGGTTTCCCCTGTTCATCTTTATAACTCACTTCGATCGCTTGGGGACGGATGACATCTAAAAACACATCGGGAATACTCAAACAACCCTCTTCCGCTTTGCATAATTCCCGACCATAACCGATAATTTGGGGATTAATCAGAATTAGGGGCGGATTTTCCGGTTTATCGGGTTCACAATCGATGACAATCAATTGTTTATTGACTGCCACTTGCGGAGCCGCTAAACCGATACCATTAGCACTATACATAGTTTGCAGCATTTCTTTGGCTAATTGGCGAATGCTGTCATCGACTTTAGCAATTCGCTTGGCCGGTTGACGCAGGACTCGATCGCCGAGATAATGCAGTTCTAAAGGGGGTTTTTCTAATTTGCGTTTTTCTACGGTAATAGTGGCGCTCATAAACTTAATTATCGATGGGATGACACAATTTTGATCTTAGTCACTGGCGCTGGGGCATTTCTCAGGAAAAGGGAGAAAAAAGCCCAGACCCTTCATAAAATTTTACACTGATCACAGACATTTCGTCCATATCAGGAGGTGGGAAGTGGGGAGATTTTTCAGTTATCAGTTATCAGTTATCAGTAATCAGTGGGGGAGTGGGGAGATTTTTCAGTTATCAGTTATCAGTAATCAGTGGGGGAGTGGGGAGATTTTTCAGTTATCAGTTATCAGTAATCAGTGGGGGAGTGGGGAGAAGGGAGAAAAAGCTGATTATAACCGGCTACTTATTAGTAATTGGTATTCCTAACCATTGGCTTAATTCCGCTGCTAACCATTCAATTTCGGGTTGACTCAGATATTCTTTTGTCTTACTGCTAATAGTATATTCTTTAGTTCCCGCCCAAATAGTTAAAGCCATCGGTACATAAACTCGATCGCCCTCGCCATCTTTGGTATGATAACCATCAGCTTTCACCAGTTTATTAATATGTTCCCTGGCCATTTTATTTTTGCCCGGAAGTGTCAAAACCCAAATTCGCTGAATGGCAACAATTTCTTGACTATTAATAGTGATAATTTCCTCCCCTTTGAGACAATAAATAATCTGGTAAAGCATTCCTAAACCC
>NZ_JADEXI010000434.1:0-3975 GCF_015207185.1 Microcystis sp. LEGE 08355
GGGTGTGAGACTAGAGGATTTTAGGGATTGTTACCGAGGAAAAGAATTCTGATAGCAACGGTGATAATTGCACCGATAGCGGCACTCATGGCACCGATAAGGATAGGGACAATCAGACCTCGAAAACCCTGTAGGTCAGAAATAGCCTTAACTAGAGTGTATTGCTCATTTTCTACTTTTTCTAGTCTTTTATCCATCCCTTCGACTTTCTCAGTTAGTTTAGCTTGTCCTACCTTTAAATCATTTACATCTTCTTGCAAGGTATCGATTTTCTGATTGACATCTTTTTGCAAGGTGTCCATTTTCTGATTGACATCTTTTTGCAAGGTGTCCATTTTCTGGTTGACTTCCTTGATGCTGTCTTTAATTTCCTTAAGGACCGATTCAAGGGAATAAGTTACAGTTTCGTTAGACATTTTGCTATACTCCTATAGATTTTTGAGTTTTTGATAGCCATTTCTTATAATCCTAAGGGCTGTAACCTTTTCTAGGAGCCACTTTTAGGGATTGGGGAAAAAACCAAAAAGTTTAGCGGCACCTCCCAAGACAGCAACCACCAAAGCTATCAGAATCCCCCGGTTGGTGAACTCCTGATAAGCAACCCGTACCGTTAATCCCTCGACTTTCTCATCTAATACTTTAATATCGCCTTTTAACTCTCCCTTTAACCCCTCGATTTTCTCATCTAATACTTTAATATCGCCTTTTAACTCGGCCTTGAGTTCGGCCTGTCCGATTTCTACTTTGGTTAGCCGGTCCTCTACCTTGTCAAATCTGTCATTCATCCGTTTTTCCAGAGAGTCGATTTTCTCATCCATCCGTTTTTCCAGGGAGTCGATTTTACTCTCAATCCTGGTTAGGACAGCTTCTAGGGAATAAGTTACAGTTTCGTTAGACATTTTGCTAAACTCCTAAAGTTATCAATAGTTTTCGGGGTGTGAGACTAGAGGATTTTAGGGATTGTTACCGAGGAAAAGAATTCTGATAGCAACGGTGATAATTGCACCGATAGCGGCACTCATGGCACCGATAAGGATAGGGACAATCAGACCTCGAAAACTCTGTAGGTCAGAAATAGCCTTAACTAGAGTGTATTGCTCATTTTCTACTTTTTCTAGTCTTTTATCCATCCCTTCGACTTTCTCAGTTAGTTTAGCTTGTCCTACCTTTAAATCATTTACATCTCTTTGCAGGGTATCGATTTTCTGATTGACATCTTTTTGCAAGGTGTCCATTTTCTGGTTGACTTCCTTGATGCTGTCTTTAATTTCCTTAAGGACCGATTCTAGGGAATAGGTGACGGTTTCGTTAGACATTTTGCCATACCTCTATACAGTTTGGGTTTTTTGAGCGGTCATTGATTATAATCCTAAGGGCTGTAACTGTTCCTAGTGGCCAGTTCTAGGGATTGGGGAAAAAACCAAAAAGTTTAGCAGCACCTCCCAAGACAGCGACCACCAAAGCTATCAGAATCCCCCAGTTGGTGAACTCCTGATAACCAACCCGTGCGGTTAATCCCTCGATTTTCTCGTCTAATACTTTAATATCGCCTTTTAACTCGGCCTTGAGTTCGGCCTGTCCGATTTCTAATTTTGTGAGACGTTCATCGATTTTGTCGATTTTACTCTCAATTCTGGTTAGGACAGCTTCTAGGGAATAGGTAACGGTTTCGTTGGACATTTGCTAAACTCCTAAGGTTAAGTGGGTGCGTGGAATTAAATATAAGATGAACGTAGGTTGGGCTTCGGCCGTGAGCTTTTGCCGAACGGTTGAAGCATGAAACCCAACGCCCGCTCATGTTACGCTACCGCTAACCCATCCTACAAATAATTTTGCCTCCCTACTTATTAATAGTTTTCGGGGTGTGAGACTAGAGAATTTTAGGGATTGCCGCTCAAAAATTGGCTATTATCCCAGCAAGTACCTAAAACTAGAAAAGGGATGAAGTGGCAGTTTTTCCCATTCTTAAAATGTGACTGCGATAATTAAACCGGAGACTAATAAGCAAAAACCGCTAACCAAAGACCAAAAACGGGGATAACCCCGAATATTTCCGCCAGAGTGAGTTATTTGACTCCATTCGAGACGAGGAGATAAATCGCGACGAAACCAACCGAGAATCCGTACTGATGTATTATTTATTGCTGCCATGGGGGGGTTAGTAGTCCTGATTTTATGCCAAAAACCAAAACGATAGTTAGGAGCGAGGGGAATTATGCCGGTGCTATCTTTAAAAAAGAAATTCTTTCCTTGAGCAATTAACTCACCGCGGAGTCGGACGGGGATAGCTGGGAGGGGATGACTGTAAGGATTATCGGTTAAAGAAAAAATATCGCTGAAACTAGCATTTTTGAGACGAGGATAACTAGCTAATCGATTGATAATTATACCCAAACCCCCACCGACTAAAATTAGCCCCAATGCAGCCCAAGAGCTAAATTTCAGACCAAGAAACCCAGCGATGACAACCCCAATAATAAAGCCTAGTCCCCAAGCATAATATAAACATAGTCGCAGAAAAAAGTTTTGATAGAGTTTCTTGCGATCTAATTCTATTTCTTGCCGTAATATTTCCCCCAGACTAAATTCTATATCTAAATCCATCTGTTGGGCATAGTTGGCTAAAGCGCCAATCCTTTTACCAGTCAGGGGATGATTAGATTGCAACTCTAACCATTTTGCCCAAGGATTATATATATCCCAGAGAAAACTCTGTCCGATCCGGCGAGACTCCAATGCGATACCATAAACGTTACCGGCAATGATCGCATCCTGCTCCTGGGCAATATTTAATACATTTATACTTAATGACAGGGGACTGGACTGGGCATTTTCTTGGACTAAACCAAAGGCAATTTTTACTAAAGCACGGGCCAAAGCATTGGGATTACCAGTAACTTGGGCAGCAAAATGATCGGCGAAGTATTCTCTAGTACGAGACAGATAAAGACTGCAAAAAACAAGAATTTGCCTAAAAATGGTGATAATTAGTGAGAGAAGGCCTAGAAAAACTGTGTCTTGAAAATTATTATCTTGATTTTGGGCAAAAGAATCGAGATAACAGCTTAAATGAGCGAAACTAGCACAGATAGTCATCAGGGCAAAGTCTCCCTGCCAAATATGGCCTAATTCATGAGCATATACCGTCGCTAGTTCCTCATCGTCGAGATAGGTAAATAAACCTCTGCTAACTACTAAGCTAGCATTACCCCGTCGAGAGCCATAGGTAAAAGCGAGGGGCTGTCCATTTTCGATAATGCCTAGTTTTGGCGGTTTTAACCCTTTTTCTCGGCATATACGCCCAATTACTGCCGCCGATTCGGGGCTATCCCGTTTAATTTCCGCTAAGGACACCCAACGCACTCGATAAAGACGTTTTTGTGTCCAATCAATTAGATTCGGGGCGATAAAAAGGATGAGTCCGCCTAAGAAACCGGTCAAGAGCAAGGCAATAATTACACCCGTCCCCGCAGGGATGAGGAGCAAACGGGTAGTGACAAAAAACAGACCAAAGACTATAACATAAAAAGCCGTAATTGTCAATAGTTTAGCAAAAATAAGTCTATTTTCGGGGATAGTCCGGGATAACCGGACGCTTACCTGTGCAGATCGTGCTGCCTTGGGCAGCGATCGAGATTTGACCCTATTAGTGGTAATACCGATGGTTTTTTGTTCAGCACCAAAGATTGTCAGTAATCGTTTGGCCCACTGACTAACTTCCTGATCAAGATGATTTTCTAGTTCCAGAGCTAAGGCGATCGCTTGTTGCCGTTGATTATTGCTGCGATAGGCCCGAGCAAGGGCCATTTTAGCTTGAACATATAAGGGAGAATAAAAATTAGCTGACTGTTGACAATATTCTTCCAGTAATTCTACAGCCTTTGCGTAATCCTTTAGCCGCAGACATTTTAATCCTTCTTCCAGTGACATAGATATACCTTAGCTGTTTATCTATCTTTATAGATACCCAGAATC
>NZ_JADEXI010000435.1:0-3973 GCF_015207185.1 Microcystis sp. LEGE 08355
ACCCTACACCCTCTTTCAAGTCAGAAATTAGACAGTGGCATCAATTTGGGCGAGGATTGCCGTGGACAACTGACAAAGTTGTTGATGACAAGGACCATTACTAGCCATGATCCCCCCCCATTGCCGCACGTCGCCGCGGTTATAGCGCACTGGTTGACCGTCAAAATAGGAGAATTTGCCGCCAGCTTCCGTTAAAATCAACTCTGGGGCGGCAAAATCCCAGTCTTTAGCCGCCGATTTCCCCGATAGGGAGATATAAACATCGGATTTTTGTTCGAGGATCGTGGCAATTTTACAGCCCACACTACCCACATAATTTTTATCCAAGAAGGGTATTTGACTTAATAAATTATCAAAACGTTGGTTGCGATGGGTACGACTAACCACCAGATAGAGGTCGGTAATTTTATCTTTATTGGCAACTTTTACTGGTGTAATATTTCCGTCGCTAGTTTCTAGAAAAGTGCCTTTTCCTTTTTGGGCAAAATAGAGTTTTTCTTGATCCGGTAGGGCAACCACGGCGATGATCGGTCTTCCCTGATAACATAAGGCGATATGTAGGGCATATTCTCCCGTTTTGTTGATAAAATCGCGGGTTCCGTCCAAAGGATCGATAATCCATACCCAATCTTTCGGGATAGCTTCATTACCCTGATGGGTTTCCTCGCTCAGATAACCAAAGTCGATATCAGAAAAATTTGTTTGTAATTCCCCTAAAATATAGTTATTTGCCGCTAAATCCGCCGCCGTCACTGGTCCGCCTTTTTTCTTCTTGTTGACGGCTAAATCCTGTTCACCGCGGTGGTAGGATTGGAGAATTTTAGCACCACCCCAACCCACGGCACGAGTCACAGCTAAAATGCGATCGAGTGTTTCGGTATCTTGACAGGTTAAATTAATCATAAAATAGCCTCAGTTTTTCAGACCTATTATCTACTAAATTGAAAGACTGGCATCTTAGCTTACCATCCCTTGCTTCCTAACTCCTGACTGGCTTAATTTTGCCCTTGCCAAAAATAATCGGCGGGTTTTTTGGTTTCTGCTGGTGATGATTGAGGAGCGTCTCCCAAGAAAACCGAACGCTGGATGACGCGATCGCCTAATCTTCTTTGGACTCGACTGGGAATACCGTAACCGTAGGCAATATGACCTTTTCCTGCTAGGACGATGATCTGATAGTCGGGATGAGCTTGCCAGAATTTAGCGATCGCATCGGCCATGGTTTCATCCCAGAGGACCTGTGCCAGAAAAAAGCGATCGAATCCCTGACTTTTGCCCCCCGTGTGTTGCTGATAAACGGCTAGGATCTGTTGACGATACTCCTCGTTATCCTGGTTTATTTCGCTTTTAGGGGGAATGTAGGTCATTTCTGAGGTGGAGAGGCTTTCTAAGCCCTCCCGTGCCACTTTTCTAGTGATTTCCGTGGGTGTATTTAGGGCGATCGCTGGTAGTTTTTTTGCCTTGGCCAAGCGCAGGATCGGGGCGTAAAATTCCCAATCAAATCCCCAACGTTGGTCGTATTCACTTTTTTCTCTCAACTGATTTTCGCTAATTTTGCCGGCTAAATACTGATCCAAATAGATTTGGTAAGGACGTTGAAACATCTCGAAAGCGATCGCTATTTGGGGATTATTAGCCTGTAAATACTCGATAATAGCTAATTGGGCCTGATGATCGGCTTGGCTATCGTGCCTTTCCCCCAGATAAATAATCTCGGCTGTTTTTAAATCTGCCAGAATTTGTTTTTGGCTATTAGTAAAACTCCAGGCCCGGGGCAGCAAAATAAACAGTAAGCAGAGGGCAAGGAAAACGGGAAAAAAGCGTCGAGAGAATTTCATCTTTTTAAAGGTCTTTTAAAAAACCTAAGTAGATAGGTATTAAAAACTTTCAGATCCCCCCGCCTATCGGCACCCCCCTTATTAAGGGGGGTAGGGGGGATCGAACCTAAAATCCATTTTTAATTTAATTATAACCAGCTACTTATCTTAACCGAAGCCATAACAAAAAAGGTGGGCAATGCCCACCCGAAAAATTTTTCAGAGAACCTTTCTGGTTTAGTAGGTTTCTACGTGCCAGCGATGTTCTTTTTTCAGTTGTTTCTGATAGACAGACCAATCAGCACCATTTTTAGCGGCGGCACCACTGATAGCATCGTCGATACCATCTTCCATCCCTTTTAGTCCGCACATATAAGCGTGGGTTTTGGGACTTTGGAGTAGATTCCAGATTTCCTCAGCGTGTTCGGCTACCCGGTGTTGAATATACATTCTACCGCCCTGGGGATTTTGCTGTTCCCGGCTGATGGCATAGGTGAGACGGAAGTTATCGGGGAATTCCGCCGCTATTTTCTCTAATTCTTCTTGGTAGAGAATATTGGCCGTTTTGGGAACTCCGAAAATCAACCAAGCTAGACCTTTGAATTTATAATCTTCGTGTTGTTCCTTGAACATCCGCCAGAGGAAAGCTCGGAAGGGAGCGATTCCCGTCCCAGTGGCCATCATAATGATAGTGGCATCTTCGTCATCCGGCAGCAGCATTTCCTTACCCACAGGGCCAGTAATAGCCACATCGGCACCCACCTCTATATGACAAAGATGGGTGGAACAAACTCCATAAACCGTTTCCTTGGTTTCTGGGTGTTGGTATTCTAACTGACGCACGCAGAGGGATACGGTTTTATCGTCTAATTTATCACCATGACGGGTGGAGGCGATCGAATAGAGTCTCAATTTATGAGGTTTGCCATTAGCATCGCTACCCGGGGGGATAATACCGATACTTTGCCCTTCTAAATAGCGTAAATTGCTCCCAGAAAGGTCAAAGGTGACGTGTTGTACGATGCCGATACCTCCCTCATCAACGAGAGCATAATTCTCGATACATTTGCCGATAAAGGGTTGATTCGGACGGTAGATGTTGACGGGGATATCTGTTTTTTCTTTCGCTTGAGTCATGGCCTTTTTCTTGGTCTGTTCGGGGACGGGCGATGATTGAGCGATTGGCTGTGGTGTGGAGGCACTAGAAACAGTTGCTACGGGGGCAATCCCATTGAAGGGTTTGATGCTGACGATACGACCACCTAAACGGGTAATCCGACGCATTTCTTGATTCATGCGACTGTAGGGAACCGTGAAAAACACGCTTCCACTCTGACGGATTGAATAATCCAAGCTGTCAGTATTGTCGTTTTGATTGAGACCCGCCACTTCGTAAACAAATAAACGGTTTCCCGCTAGTGTACTCGGACTGTACATTAAATATAACTCCCAACTCAAGTCACGATAATCGTTCCATAGTTTAGCCTACCATCGGTACACTACACCTAGGACTAATTGAGAGTTATCTTAAAAAAACCACAGACATCGCTTCTATCCTTTTCTTGAGGATAGGTCAAGTCTCTGGTGAAAATCTGTTACATTTGCAGCATTTTTACTTTTTATTAAGATTTATGCTACTTTTTCCCGTTTATGCTAAAAATCCCCCTGGTTGGCCTGATGAGGACAAGAGCGGGGGACAGATATTAGCAATAATTATTTTATGAACTACTCGGCCGCAGCTGCGTTTAAGGGTTTAATGCTGACGATGCGAGCGCCTAAACGGGTAATCCGACGCATTTCTTGATTCATGCGGCTATAGGGAACGGTCAAAAAGACACTGCCACTCTTACGGATAGAATAATCTAGGTTATCAGTATTGTCATTTTGACTCAAACCGACGACTTCATAGACAAAAAGGCGGTTTTCTTTGGCACTAGAGAGACTTTGCATCGAAATGGCTCCTACATTGATGTTATAGTTCTCTAGTTTAGCCTAGCAGGGAGACTAGCAATCTAGTTAGGGTTTGCGGCAAAAAGTTTCTCGTGGGGCCAGGGTGTGGGGTGTAGGGTGTAGGGTGTAGGGTTTTACCGATTTTGAGGTAGTCAGTTACCTAATTTTCAGGGAAAAAGTACCTGAATTTTACCCCCGATCACTCC
>NZ_JADEXI010000436.1:0-3970 GCF_015207185.1 Microcystis sp. LEGE 08355
GGGAGAGAGCGAGTTTCTCAGTTTGTTTTGTAACGTCCTCATACCCAGTTTAAATGCACAACAGCTTATCTCACCTGTAGCGTTATACTCAAAGAAGGATTACCTTTACCAACAGTCTAGAAAAACCTCACAGAGAATTGCTCAACCGTTATCAAAAATACGGCTTTAAAGATGCTAATGAGATAGTGAGAGTGGCTCTAGAGCGATTTCAACTAGAACTAGAGGCTCAGGACTTACAAGAATCAGCAAATCTGTATGCAGCAATTTATCAACAAGATGAAGAATTACAGCAACTTACCGAATCAGCTTTAGTAGGATGGACAGCATAATAAATCTCAAGCGAGGACTGATTATTGAGGTAAATCTAGAGCCAACTACAGGTTCAGAAACTGGGAAAATCAGACCTTGTATTAATCTACCCAATTTTCTAAGGATAAATGAGGAATTTGTCTAAAATGTCGCAGATTTCTGGTTACTAACCTAGCTTGATTAGCTAATGCGATACTAGCAATTAATAGAGCGGCTCTGCCAATTTTTTGGATTTTAGAAACAGTTCGTAAACGGTCAAATTGATTAGCATCATCCCCATCAATTAAAATTACAGGAAGTTGATTCAGTAGGACTTCTGAACGACAAAAAAGTTTTTGTGCTTTCAATAAATCACTTCCTGAAAAAGCTTTAAGTAGATAATCTATCCTTCCCCGCAAAATTTCAATCTTGGTGACAATCGCAATGGCGACTTCCTCATCCTGTAAGCTTTCTAACCGATTAATAACGTTAATGTTACCTGCGTGGAGATGAGTTAAAGTATCCGTGTCAAGAATATACATCATCTTCAGTTTCTGAACGTCCTCTAGCTTGGTAAATAGAGTCTCTTAGGTCAGCAAGAGAGCTATCATCCCTTAAAGCACCTGCTTGTTGCAGAAAAACAGTTTTACTCTTTGGGGAAGAGTTAGGAAGGGACCGAGGATTAAAGGCTTTCGTCTCTTGCTTTAATAAAATATCACTGTTTAATTTTTCTGATTTTGGTTTAACTGTCATAATTGCTCCTGATTATTTATTAATATTTTATCATAAATTGATTGCTAAGTAGGTAGGCACAATTATTTGTAGGATGGGTTAGCGGTAGCGTAACCCATGCGGGCGTTGGGTTTCATGCTTCAACCGTTCGGCAAAAGCTCACGGCCGAAGCCCAACCTACGTTCATTTTATATTTAATTCCACCCACCTACTTAACTACAAGAGTCAAAGCTTTATTTTTGGTAATTTTCAAAATTTGGCGAATTAAAGGTTGACAGGATAAGTATTAACTTGCCAATTGCTTGTAGCTACAGGACAAGCTAAACCCAAATTAGTAATATTCCATTGGATAAAAGCATTATCGTTATTTTTCCAAGTAATCTTAACTGTGCCGACACAGTTACCTGCATTTCCAGATAGGTTAAAATTTCCTTGTAGGGTATCTCCAGTTGTACAACCTTCTTTTTGGGGAGCAGGAATCGTAATTGTTCCTGTAAATGGTGGTTTACCATATCCAAAAACAGTTTCAACTAAACTGAGTGTACTACTACCAAAACAAATTTTATTTAAGTTTGCAATTCTAGTTAAATTACTTTGAGAACGCCAAATTAAGCTTGTTTGCTCAGAAGAAGAGGCGATAGTTTCAGTTGGTTTAAGTTTTTCTTGTTGAAGTTGACGCTGTTTTTCAGCTAATTCTTCTTGGTTTTGTTCAATCTGACGTTGTTTTTCATCTAGCTGTCGTTGCCTTGCCGCTAATTCTTGCTCTTGTTGTTTGGCTTGATTAGTCTGTTCTGATTGAATTTCAGAGATTCTTTCTGCTAATTTTTGTTGTTGTTTTTTAGAGAAGAAAGTCCAGCCAGCTAAGGAAGTAATACCTATTGTGACAGCAGCAATAGTAATTTTTATCCAGTCATTTTTCAGAATCACGTTGCCTTGTTGAGATGAAGGGAAAGAAAGTTCAGTTGGCGGTACTGTCGGCTGTCCCTGTAGCACCTGTCTCATCATTTGAGCAGTTGTAAATCTTTGATTTGCTTGCGATTTAATAGCTTGATCAATTGCATTGGCTAGAGTTGGACTAACATTTAAAGCATATTGTCGCCAGATAATTTCTCCCGTAAGCGGTTCGGTTTCTAATTCTTCAGGTATTCTCCCTGTTAATAAATAAATTGCTGTTAAACCAAGAGCATATAAATCACTGGAAAAAACTGGTCTTCCTATTGATTGTTCTGGAGGCATGAACCCCGGTGTTCCAATTACAATAGAACTGGTGGAATTACCCCTAGGAGACATCACTGTACCTATTGCTTCTTTAATAGCACCGAAGTCAATTAAAATTGGCATTTGATCGTGGTGACGAATAATAATACTATCTGGTTTAATATCTCGGTGAATAATCCGTTTGCTTTGAATATATTCTAATACGACTAAAAGCTTTAGTAAAATTCTTTTAACAAAGGTTTCTTCTTGTTTTCCTTGGCTCTTAACTAAACTAGATAAAGTCTGTCCCTGAATATATTCTTGAACCAAATAAAACTGTCCCTGGTCCTCAAAATAAGCAAACAATGTGGGAATTTGATCATGACTATTTCCTAAATCTTCTAAAATCACTGCTTCTCTTTGAAAGCGCTCTTTGACCAGTTGATAGACCTGTGGGTTATTGTGCATGGGCCGCAGTTGTTTAATTACACAGGTGCGACCTGATGGTAAATGGGTATCTTCCGCGAGAAAGGTATCGCCAAATCCCCCACTTGCTAATTGTCGAATAATTCGATAGCGATTAGCCAATAGACTTTGCCTCATTTTTTTAACAGAATGTCAAGTTTTGTTCAGAGATTCAACATTGCTGGTACTTACCCATTGACCAATATTTTAGCCTAAGATCTCCTAAAGAACCAAAAACACCCCAGACTTACTTAAGTGTGAGACACCATTATATCTTTAGCTCACAGTAGCGGCGGCCAAGCGATACGGGATTTGATCAATCACCTAACCGTTAGCGGTGCAATCCCCCTCTAAGCTAAGAAGCATTTAAATTGGTAGTTGAGGTTCCAGGGGAAATGAGAGCAGGGAGCGGGGGAGCAGGGGACATGGGAGCAGGGGAGACCACTTCGTGCGCGACGTTCGGACGTTCGGCGATGCTCAGTCGAGCCGCGATGCTCAGTCGAGCGGACGGTGAGCCTGTCGAACTGCCGTTGCGGGGGGAGAATAAATAAAAATAATCTCCTGAATACTGATAACTGATCACTGATAACTGATCACTGATAACTGATAACTAATAACTGATAAAGGAGAGAGTCAGACATAAGCCGAATTCTGTATTTCCCAACAGCAGTAAAATTGCTTTTACCTTTGTTGGAATAGAGGTTATCTATCTGGGATAATTGTTACCAATTACCTCAAGCGGTTCCTAAAAACGGGACAGGAAAAAGACCAACCTTTGTCCCTCCACCTTGCTCCCCACCGGGGTTTACCGAGCCAGTACCTCTCGATACTGCTGGTGCGCTCTTACCGCACCTTTGCACCCTTACCCCCAATCAGTTATCAGTTATCAGTTATCAGTGGAAAGTTATTAGTTATCAGTAAATTTACTTTCGTTACTGTTTACTGGACGGCTACGCCGTGCCTTTGGCAACACTGAAAAAGGGGGCGGTATTTTTCTGTGGCACTATCCTCACGCTCGCGCGCACTGGACGTTATCCAGCAAGTGTGGTCTTTCGGGAGTTCGGACTTTCCTCGGAATCATTGATCAAATGATCCCGCAACCTCTAGACCAACTCTCTCCTATTCTCTAGTTTGACATACCAGAGACTCGATCGCTCATATATCGGCTCTTCTGGTTTCTGTGTGGAAAGTAGGTCTATACTGATAGTTTATTCCGCAAAATAGTCCTAAAAGTTTTGCCCAATAAGCACTTCAGGATTCCATAAGCCAAAATTATCACACAAAGTCG
>NZ_JADEXI010000006.1:0-27139 GCF_015207185.1 Microcystis sp. LEGE 08355
GCGCATAGCTGCCTGATAGAATCTTTTCGCTAATTAATTTAATTTGATTATAAAGTTTTTTATCATCTTTTTTATCTTGGAATAAACTTTCTGATTCATTAATTATTCTGTATAGGCGTTGAGCATTTTCATAATTAGAGCCAAAGTTGATAATCAGAGGATCAAGATCAAAATTATTGGACAAAAAGGCAAAAATATTATTGGTAAAGTATTTAACAAACAGAGTGCGACTAGCTGGGACAAATAAAATCTTTGTAGAAAAAATTTTTTCATTGCCTTGAAAAAAATCAGCAATATTTTTGGCCACACAATCATTCATATCTGAATAAATATCTTGAGTGACTTTGTTATTGCTTTTGGCAATTTTACTCACTTGTCTAATTGTTGTATTGTAAAACTTTTTAAAATTATCTGAATAGGTAAATTGTAGTTTAAAATAGCCAGATTTGTCCTTATATCTTTCAATCAAAAAGTTCATGTCATCCAAACGATAAACTATTTTAAATACTTGCTCTTTCCATGCGTATTTAGGAAATAATTCCTCAAATCGCTTCTGTAGGTGCCTTTTGAGTCCTTGCTGATCTTGAAGATTAGTGACTAATAATTTAACTTGATAAAACAAAAATCTCTGAAATAAAAAAACTAATTTAGCAATAATACTTTTACCAGTGGACTGTTCACCGATGATAACATTAATTTTTTTTATCTCTATTTCCGCATACTTAATAATCAGAAAATTTTCAATAGTTAAGGATTCCATTGTATCTCTCTTATCCCCAGTCTCATAACAATACTAACAGGTTAGGGGTAGATTTTCAATTACTGTCAGTTGTTGACCTGTTTATTCTAATCTACCCTCCTATGGATAGATACCTAAGTCAAAAAGTCAGCAATTTAGCTACAGCGTTTCTGATCAAGATAAAGTGTAACCTAATTTGACATCGGGACTGACTCCTGACTCCCCAAAAGGAAAACTTATATTTTTTTAAAGTATCCCTGCATTTTTATTGCGTACCCGTTGATACATTTCTTCCATTACCTCGATAAAGGAAGTATCCTTATCCCAAAATGCCGGATAATCACCAGCTTTTTTAATGACAATTGCGGGAATAGTTGCGGATTTAACTAACTGAGGATTTTCTGGTAAACGGTGATGGGAGTGCCAAAATTCTTTGAGATCAATTATTTCTGATGCTGGTATAGTTTCGGGTTTAGTGTGATAGGAAGTGACAGGGTTAAGAGGAATTTTTTCCTCTTGGATAGAGGAGGAAAGCAGCTTACCGAGGGGAGTTTTTGCTAACTCTTGCAGTAATTTTTGACGAGAGATACCGCGTAATTCAAATAAGAGGAAAGGATCCTGATCTAATTGGGAAGCAACGAGGTAATAAACTCCAGCAATATGTTTACAGGGATTTTCCCAATCGGGACAGGAACAATTGGTGATAAAATCCTTTTGACTGTGGGGTAATAAGTGCAGATTCAGATCGCTAAATGCTTCATCAATATTATCGGGAACTTCTTTGAGCAGCAGTTTAGAGATCATACTCGCTCTTGAACCAAGATTATATAAAGCTTGTGACCACTCTGCTTTAGTAATTGGTTTAATCTCGATACTCACCTTATACAAAGGTTCTTTGTAAACTCCAAAGTAGGGATTAATGGAACCTCGCACCTGAGCAGTAATTAAATTACCGTCAATTTCGTAATTCTTGACTTTATCATTTTTAGCGTAGGAACGTCCTCGACTCAAGCGCGCTGAGTCGGTAAATTCCTCTAATGCTTCTATAAAGCGTTGTCCCCACCAAGTTTTACTAAATTTATTCATAGGTTTACCTCGATTAAATAATTGTCTGTTTATTCAATGCGATTAACTGACGAAAACTTTCGTTATCTAATTCCGTTAACCAGGATTCATCATTACTAACAATAGCATTAGCTACCTTTTTCTTTTCCTCGATCATTTCATCAATTCTTTCCTCTAAGGTTCCCAAAGTAACAAATTTATGCACGAAAACATTTTTTTGTTGACCAATTCTAAAAGCGCGATCGGTTGCTTGATTTTCCACCGCAGGATTCCACCAACGATCAAAATGAAAAACATGATTTGCTTTGGTTAAAGTAATCCCCACTCCCCCAGCTTTTAGGGATAAAATAAATACGGAAGGTTCTGTTTCGGGATGTTGAAATTCTTCGATCATTTGTTCTCGTTTTGGTTGAGAAGTCCCCCCGTGAAGATAATAAGTATTATAGCGAAAAGTTTGTTTGAGGTACTTTTGTAAGGAGTCACCGATTTCGGTAAATTGAGTGAAAATTAGCAGACTATCTCCCTCTAAAATTACTTCTTCTAGCATTTCTCCCAAACGCTCTAACTTATGCGATCGCTCAGGAGTAAAAGCGCTGTTATCCTGTAGAAATTGACGGGGATGATTACAAATTTGTTTCAAGCGCATCAGGGTAGATAAAATTAATCCCTTGCGTTTTATTCCCTCTGCTTCTTCTAATTGTTTTTCCACTTCTTTGATAACAACTTCGTAGAGAGAAGCTTGTTCTTTAGTTAAATTACAATACTGTTTGTTTTCCACTTTATCAGGCAAATCTTTAATTATCTGCTTATCGGTTTTTACCCGACGCAGAATAAAAGGTTCCACTAATTTTTTGAGAACCGTGGACTGGAGACGATCATTTTGTTTTTGGATTGGCACTTCAAAAGCTTTACGAAATTGAGTTTCTTTGCCTAAATAACCGGGGTTAAGGAAGTTAAAAATTGACCATAAATCAAGCAGTCTATTTTCCACAGGAGTTCCCGTTAATGCGAGACGATGTTGTGCAGATAAACTCAAGATTGCTTTAGTTTGTGCCGCTTTAGGATTTTTGATATTTTGTGCTTCATCAATTACTAAACGTTGCCAAGATTGCGAGTTAAATAATTTCAAGTCCTTGCGAACTAAGGTAAAAGAAGTAATGACGATATCCTTTTGACTAGCTACTGTCTGAAATTCGTTCTCATCTTGATAGCGCTTACTACCATGGTGAATTAAAACCTGAAGATGGGGGGCAAATTTTTCAATTTCTTTTGCCCAATTTCCCACCACAGAAGTGGGTGCGACTAGCAGAGTTGGCAAAACATTATTATCTCCCTCTCTTTCCCCAATCAATCTAGCAATTACCTGTAGGGTTTTTCCCAGTCCCATATCGTCAGCAAGACAACCATTTAACCCCAATTGTTCTAGGTATTGAATCCAGGCAACTCCGCGCTTTTGGTACTCCCGCAGCGTTCCTTGTAATTGGGGAGGATTTTCGATCGGTTCTAGTTGACTAGGATTTTGTAATTTCTCTAGCATAGAACCCAAAAAATCATCGGTTTCAACAATAATCTCCTCTGGGTATTCGGCAGCTTTTTTCATTAATTCAATCAGATTCATCTCAGGATTTTCCTGCTGATATTTCTGCCAAAAATCCAGCATTTGCTGCATTTTATTTTGTTCTAATTCTACCCATTGACCTCGAAATTTAACTAAGGGTGTTTTTGTGTTAATTAATTGTTGCCATTCCTCTTGACTAATAGTTTCTTCACCGATGGCTAATTCATATTGATATTCAATGATGTTTTCGAGGCTAAAAATCCCTTTACTAACGGGGGTAGATTTGCCCGATTTAGAAGTGGTTTTTAGCCGAACTTTAGCGCGTTGACGGCCTTCGGGAGTCCACCAAGCGGGAATAATTACCTTATATCCCGCATCTTCTAAAATCCAAGCAGTTTCTTTTAAGAAAGTAAAAGCTTCTGTAAGGTTGAGAGAAAATCCCGTCGGTTTATCCGTTTCTAATCCTTGCCAAATGGGGGGATAAATACGGGCAGCATAACCCAAACTTAGTAAAATATTTTTGTCTAAATCTTGACCAAAATGCGCTCGTATGCTTGTTCTAGTTTCGGGTACTGCATACCAATATTCGTCTAATTCTAATCGCAGGGAGGGGTCTTGTTTAGAGATGAGGATAAAAGTAATTTGCCACTGTTCAATATTATTTTCTGGGGCCTCGGTTAGTTTAAAACCAAGGCTAAAACTACATATATTTTGGTCTCCTAGTAACTGCTGTCTCCAAGTTTGCCACTGTTGATATTTTTCTAAAGCGGCAGCGGTTTGCAGAAATCCGGCAGCCTTAGTCACAGAGAAGCAATCACCTATAATTGTCTCGCTAATTTGTTTATCAAAACTGGCAGGAATTGCCGTATTAGTGACAATTTCATTGAGGAGACATTCGGAGAAGTGCCGGAGTAGGGTTTTGGGATCGTATAATTGTGGTGAAGCATGGGGATTTTCAGCACCAGCAAGACAAATGCGGGGAAGATATTCGAGATAGCGATCGAGATTGGTTTCGTAGGTTGCTGATATAATTTCCCAAAGAGGATAGATGGCAAAGTTAGCGGTTTTCTGGTTATTTGTGGCTAATTCTCGATATTTAAAAGCAGGAATATAGTTATCTTTGAGAATTATTTCTTTAAAAGCTTGACTGTAGTGATACCAAAAAAGTAAATCTGCACCTAACTGAATCTCTGAGGAGTTGTAAAGACAGATAAAATGCAGATCATTGAGCAGTTTAAGTAGAGGATTAAGGGGATAACAATCAATTTGCCAAGATTGCCATTGGCTATTTTCTGGGGGTTCTTTTTCTAGATAACGCAGTAATTCTAAGGAGGGTAAAGGTTGATTATCCTGGCTAGGTAAAAGAAAGTAGCGGGGGACAAATTGCCGACTAAGAGGATTATAATTCGATTGAACTATTCCTAATTCTCCGGTGAGAAAGCTAGTTAATTCCTCTTTGCTTAACTGAAAAGGATGATAATTATCAGCAGTGGTGCGACTCTTTTTCGGGTTGCTAGTTTCTCCCCAAAGATAAAAGCTACCCTTCTGAATAAATTCGTCCGTTGATTGAGGAATCCAAGTACCGTGAAGAATTTTCATGGTTTTTAATTAGTACAAAAGAACTTAAATGAGGGCAACATTTAGCCTCTAGAAAAATTGTAGCGATTATGGGAGGATTCTCGACACTTTCTTATTTTTATCCCTTTGGGAACCCAAAAGTTCTCTGGATAAGAGAAAAAGGTTAATAGCGTTTCTAGGACAAAAAACCATTGAGAAGACGTGATCGGCGGTTTTTTTGAGCTTAAAGCTTATCTCTACATGGGTTTAAAGCTATTTTTGTTGTAGGTTTTGTTGAGGTTCCACTAAGAAGGATGGCTAATTATAGCAATTCCCCAAAATCCGGCTACAGGAGTTCGATCCCCCTACCTTCGGCATCTCCCTTAAAAAGGGGAACTTAAATTCGATAATTCGATCGGTAGTTTTTATGGGTGAGAATTGGTATTAATTAACTTTTACCAAAATACTGCGGAAATATTTTTCGGAATTATTTTTATCGATAATATCTTTACAGGGAGTATTACCAACTCGCTCGATTGTACCATCATCGCTTAAAATCTGAAAGCGATCTGGGAAATGGGGATCAAACAACAAAGCTTCTGGACGAAAACCTTCAGGGAATTGCAGTGATTCTATCTTTTCCGGTGCATCTTCTTTTTTTCCTGACCAAGTATAGACAACAAATTGATCGCCTCCATGAAATTCTCCGGCAATAATTAAATATACTTCTAAAGCTGGCCAAAATTCGATGCTACGAATTCCTAATCCTCCCAAATCTAACAAGATAGTATCACCAAATTCAGCCCGAGCATTGCTGGAATTAATAACTAAACTTTCAGGATTTTTTAGAGTTAATAAAATAGCTTTATCGTTTGGTAGAGGATTACGAAAACCGATCAAGATATTTCCGTCTGGAGTTGCCGTTAAACCTTCAATATTTAATCCTCCTTCAGCTTTAGGAGCTTTGGTTTCTGCTGTTTTGAAATCAAATATTTTAGCCAATTGAGAGTCTTCGATAATATCGCGCAAGACTAACTGAGTATAAGACTCACCCACTTGAACTATACTAGAGCCGTCATCGGTAATTTTACTAGCAAAAAATTGATGACGAGGGAGTTTTTGTTCAGCATTTTTATTGCGACCATGGGAAGTAATCCAATAGATTATGTCATTGAGCACAGTTACCCCTTCTAAGTCAATTTCTCTATTTTTAGGATTGTTTTTTAGCCAACCATTAATGTCAATGGTTTCCAGCGCTTTTCCCGACTCTTGAGAGGAATAAATACAGAGAAAATTACCTAATTCTGAATCCGTCTCATCATTACCAACAACAAATTTATTTTCTCCTAAAGCAATAGCTGCAGAAGCATCACAAATTCCTTGATGTTTGATTTCTTGGATAATAGAAAATTTGAGAGATTGCATGATTGTATTCTCCTTGTTAACTGGAAAAGTGAGGACTAAGAAAATTATAGGCAATAAAAGACAAAAAGACAAGAAATTACTAGAAGAAAAGTAAGAAATAACTTGTTTTAGAATCGGCTAAAACATGGTAAGATGGTGTACCTAATTAGTTATTTCTGAGTATTAGGTAATATGGGTTTACCCGTATTACGCACATTGATCAACTTCCCTAAAATATCAAACCAAAAAGGTGCGCCCATCGCCACGGCTACTCCTGTCATTAGCCAGCCAAAGATAGCTTGCCAGCCATTTTGTTCTTTTATTTGTTCACCATTAAACCATCCTTTTTCATTCCAACCAAGCGGCAAAGGTTGATTAATTTTTTCTAAGTCCTTGACACTAGCTTGTAATTTTTCTGTACATTCAGCGACTTTGTTAGGATCATCTTTAGCGTCTTTAAAACAAGATTCATTAGTCTGAAAAACTTCTGTCGCTACCTGATTAATCCCCTGTCTTAAATTGGAATTTTTGGATAGTTGCTCAATGACATAAAAACTATCAATATTGAGCAAAGCAGCTGCTAAAAAACCAAAAGCAAAAGATACTCCCTTGGCATTTCTTTTATATACCCCCGATGTTCGCTCCATAATTTGAGTAAAAGTGTTGGCTATTTCATCAACAAAATTCTCCAGAGTTGGATTGTCATATTTGAGTTTGGTGCTGTAACCTATTTGTATCAATCTGTCAATAGCCGTTTTGTCTATTTTAGAAGAATCAGAAATACTAGCTAATTTCTTAAAGATTCCTGTTTTTTCTCCAACAAGATTTTTTCCTAAAAAATCTGCTTTTAATAATTTTTCATTATCTGAAAGTTGACTATTAACTAGACTAATTAGGGACTCTGCCAAAACCTTTGGTTCAACATAGGAAGGACCAACTGACTTCCCAAAATTAGTGTATTGATTTAAACTTGATAATAATGATCCATTATTGTACAAAGATTCCACCGTCTTTTTTCCCAAGAATATTTCCAGAGCTTTTTTTAAATTTCTAGCACGAAATTCTAACAAAGCGGCCAATTGTTCCTGTAATTCGGAGATAATAAGGCTGGAAGCTAAGTAGATAAAAATTAGAGCAACAATAATTTCGAGAAGGGTTCCTAGGTTCATTTTTAAGACCTCACTATTGATTTTACAAGTTTTTATTTTTAGTTATGACCAAAGCAAATTAAGCCAATTCTTCGGTTAAAATGCGGCGGACAATTTCGGTGACAGCGGCGGCTAAATTGGTATCTCTTTCCCTGTCGGAACCGTTGGGAGTACGAAGAGCTAAGGAGAAAGTTCTCAGTTTAGCTGGTTGCACACGATTATCAACAAATTTGACGAAAGCTACATAAGCAAAGGAACTAGGACCGAAGCCAACTTTAGAAATTACCACAGGTTGACTAATCACATTTATCACACCTAAAGTTTCTAAAGCAACATCAATATATCGTGCTGCATCGGTTCCCATAGCACGAACAACGGTTTCTAAACTATTCCATTGACTGCCGATAAAACGAGTATTAGTAGTTAAATGTAGATGCCACCCTAACATCGTAATTAAACGCACTAAATCATAAGTCGATACATCATTTATTCCCGTGGTATTATCTACTGGTGATCTTAAGACGGTGGCACTGCTACTTAAATCTTTGATAATTGGATCTTTAATCAGAGAAGGATTAAAATATCCCCCAGTAAATTTACAACTGGTATTTCCCGTTTGAGCTTTTAGCCAAGCTTCCAAATCCGCTCGTTTAGTAAAGCGTTTAAATAAGGCTCCAATTTGATTCGAGCGTCCCAGAGAACCATCAGCATCTTTTCTATAGGAAACCATATCAACCACCAGATCAAAAAATTTAGGTTTGGGAGAATTAGCTGGTTCAATCACACAATTATCAACATCAACTGTAGGGAATTTCCCATTAATTTGTTCAATTGCGTTAAGAACTCCAATGAATTTAGTGGCACTGAGTAATTGTTCTGGATTAAAGGCATCTTTCCCTAACCAATGGGTTTTGATTGGACTGCTGCCATCGCCAAAACTTCCCACACATACACAGGCATGAGAGATGTTACTGGCCAGAAAATTTAAGCCATTTGTGTCAATATTGGGTAAGTTTCCCCGTTGGGGATAATCTCTAAAAGTAATAGTTTTCCCTGATCCTACGAGAGTAAAATTAGTTCCGTAGGAAACTAAATTAGTCCCGTCTGGTTTCTGTTTTAAGTGTTCAGGATAGTCGTCCACTTCCATCGCAAAAGGCGAATTCCGCAGGGTTCTAGCGACGAATGACTGAGTTACCCCAATATTGACCGGTGCGATTGAATTATCTTGGATGGTGGTTAATTTGTTAAGTATAAATTGAGTATCTTTGGCTTGATCTAAGATAAAAGGTAGCTGTTTTGTGTCAAGTAAATTAGTAGCAATACTGAGATTAATTGCCACTGTGTCAGAAGGAAGTCCAGATAAATCCAAGGCTTGACAAAATTCTTTGAGTCCTCGCCAAGTAAAAGTATCTCCAGTGCCTAAATCACCATCAATCCATTGTCCACCGGGGTATAACCCTAAGTTAGCTAGTTTGGTTTGAATTTCTCTTACTAATCCTTGATCCGCTTTTAGTTGAGAACGGCTTAGGGTTTTATTATCGTTGATAATGTCTTTTAAGGTAGCCATAATTTTGTCCTTGAATTTTACAGAGTAGAAGTGAATCAATTAGAGAAAAAGTCAGTAAGTTAATTATTAATTTCTCTGAGCGTTCCCTATTCTTTGACTTCCGCAGAAAGTTTATTAATTTTAACCCAAACACTTCTAAAGAATTTATCTGGATTGTCAGAAGGAATTTTTTTACATTCTTGTCCATCAACTCTAATGACTCCTCCATCATCACTTAAAATCTGAAATTGATCATTCAAATGAGGGTAAATCAGAATAGATTCAGGACGAAAATCTGGGGGAAATTCGAGAGAAATTGGATTAGGTTTATCTGCTATCTTACCAGACCAAGTATAGAGGGTAAATTGACTTCCTGTACCAGAATCACCTCCAATAATTAAATAAGCATCAATTGCTGACCAATATTCGATACTACGAATTCCTAATCCTCCTAAATCCAACAGAATAGGATCACCAAATTCTGCTTTAATGTCTTGATTTTCTTGAATCACATCCTGGGGATTCTTGAACGGAATTAAAATAGCTTTTCCGTCTCGAACAGGATTACGAAATCCGATCAGTAATTCTCCTTGAGGTGTTGCGGTTAAACCTTCAATATTCAATCCTCCTTCTTTTTCGGGTGCAATTGTTTCTGCGGTTTGAAGATCCAAGAAAGCTAGTTTAGGGTCTTCTATCATATCCCGTAGGAGTAGTTGAGTATAAGATTTTCCCACTTGTTCAAGAGTAGGAGGGTTAGCGTTTGTGATTTTATTGGCGAAGAATTGATGACGTAGCGGCTTTCTTTCAGCATCTTTATTACGACCATGAGATGTTATCCAATAAATAACTCCATCAACTTCTGTGACTCCCTCAATATCGACTTCTTTTCGTTTAGGGTTATTGGGAAAATAATCGTTAATATCTAGATGAGGAATAATCTGCTCTCCTGATTGTTGAGACGAATAAAACCGCAAAATGTTATCCTCATCATTGCCAACAATAAACTGATCTTGTCCTAAAGGAATTGAAGCAGACGCATCACAAATTTCTTGATGCTTTAGTTCTTGGATGATGACAAAATTTAAGTTAGCCATGGGGATTTCTCCTAAGTTAATCAGAAAGTTTTGGTGAAGGAATCGTGAAACATTATAACAATTGCAGTCTTGAATAGTCACAACAGTTGAAGGACGACTCAAACTCAGATTATTAGTTAATGGTTAGAGAAAAAGTGAGGGGTTTTAACGGTTGATCAGCAGCATCAAAAGGTTGAATAATAACAGGTCTGTTGATACCTTTAGTATTGAAACTTTTGGTAAAATTCCAATTATCTTTAACCCCTTTTAAATCGGCAATTTCAAAAGAACCTCCCGGACTAATACTAACTTTAATTCTGGTTACTTCTGGATTAGCTGTACCTGAAAAGTTTACGTTAGTGTTAGCAGGAAAACTTTGTCCAGATGTGGGTTGATTCAGTTGAATAACCGCACCACGATTATCTTTGAGTTTTTCAAAGCGTTTCAAAGCTTCAGCGTTGATTTTTGCAACCGCGTTACTTGGACTCAAATTCGGGATTTTAGAGTTAGGAAAGATAAAAAAGAGAACTTTATCAGTAACGCTAACATTTTTGTAGTCAGTACAATAAACATCACTGATCCATCGCTTATCAGGACGGGTTTTACCATCAGTTCTCCGTTTACCTGCTTTACATTTATCTTCTCCAATTAATTGATGAAGTAAAGATGAACCCTCGCCTAATTTATTATAAGGGCCGCTATCAGCGATGAAAACTGGAACAACCTTATCTTTGTAAACAACTACGCCTAAATCACCTAATTTAACTCCTGTTTTCTTTTCAAATAATTTATTTCCTCCCGTATCAGAACTTTGAAAATTAAATGTAGGATTAACAATATAAGCAAAGTTATCGGGATCAACAAATTTATTAGGTTCTTGGGTTTCTGTTGGCCAATTAAAGGAAGTTGGACATTGAGAAGTTGGCGCTCCTTGTCCTTTACACGCTAACCATGAACCATCAATATCTAAACTCAATTTTGATTCGATAAAAATTGTTCCGTCGGGGAATTTCAGTAAGGCTTTAACATTATTAGGATCATCCTTACATTTTCTAATATTTGGTAGAGAAAATCCTCTAAAAGTGTCTCGCTTATCACAATTTTCAAATTCTTTACGATAAGCTTCATCAACCGGAACAGCTTGATTAAATGGAATATCTTGTAGAACACTCGCCGATTGAGTAGGGGGAGTATAGCTAACTTGTGCGAAGGCAGGAGAGAGAAAACTGCTCATTAGAATGAGGTAAATTCCTGCAATTGTTAACAGTACCTGTCTCAAATATTTGTTCATAATTAGCTCCTAAGAACGAATTTCAGTTAAAATGTCATTGAGTTGTTTTGACCATTGATCTAGGTTAAAATTCTGAGGATCATCATGTCCACCCGGTACGATTTGATCAAGAACAACATGAAAAGCAGGAATTAACCATTTTCGGCCCCGTACACTGGCCGCAATATAAACAACTGCTAGGCGATCTAATTGAGCTTTGGTAAAGCCTGGATCGGGCGATTTAGCATCATTTTTTCTGGGTGGAGAACACTGTGTTTGACCAGGGTTTGGTTGACATCTTCTAGGTTGAACTAATTCAACTGCTAAGAATAAACCCTTACATTTATTCACCCCACAAAATTGATCTGATTCTCGTTTTGTAGAACGCCAAGGGGTATTAAAATCCTTACGAGTGACGGAATCTCCTACTCGATTAATAATGATATGGGCGGGAGAATTGTCGCCACTACCATATTGATTGAAGTTGTTAAACTTCCAACTAGCTTCATTAATATTATTAGGAAAGGGATCATTGACAAAATTAGGGGTACTGGTATCATGAATAATAAAATAACGAGCCAATTCTGCACTGGGATTATTATTATTGGTTCGTGAGACAGGGTTATCTAATGAACCGCCAATGTTTGCTTCGTTAATTCCTTGAGCTTGTAGATATCGTCTTAATTGCTCTTTACTGATATCGATGGTGGGTCTAGTTAAGAGTTGATCGAACGGAGCAGGTAAACTGGTTAAAGTTGGTCCTACATTCCCAAAAATCTTGGGTTGACGCAATAAACATTTAGCCTGATCGATAGAAGAAATCTGAGAAGTCGGCACTATTTGACAAGGCTCTGCTGCATACACAGGTTTTAAAAAAATTAAGATTATTACTAAAGTAAATCCAAAGATCATGAATCGCTGAAAAAGCTTGAATAACACAGCTTTACCACTCCTTGAAATCTTGAAATAAAGAGAAAGACAAATTTTTTCTAACTAGATAACTGGACATGACTGACTAAAATTGATGCTTGAGAGCTGCAAACTGAATTGATGATCAGAACCCCAAGAAAGCTGAGGAAATCAAGCTAGATAAAATTGTTGATAGCCGACGCTAACAGTTGTTGTGGTTCCTTGCAAAACAAAGACTGCATCGTTAAAGAATTTAATAAAGCGATCGCAGTGTGCGGAAGTACCAATGGGAAATTGACGCATTCGCCAACGATTATTGGGGTTTTTGTTTTCAAATAAAGAACCGGCATTATAAGCACAGGCAACTTTGGGGGGATCTAACAAAGTTTTCAAGCGTTGATCAGCAATAAATGACGTTCCTGCTTTAATAGAAATACTGGCATTTTTTAAGTCATCTCGATCGATAGTTGAATCATGTAATGTCCCTCTGGCCGTAGAAATTAATGTTTGCATTAAGCCAACACTGATCAAATGAGGGGTGATAGAATCAGATACATAACCCGGTTCTTTGCGGATAGCGTCTGCTTTTCCGTTCGATTCTGTAGCAATGGTGGCAATAATAATTACTGCTGGCACATTAAAATGTTTTGACCATTGATTAATTTCATCAGAAAAATTATTCCAAATTTTAGTAGCAGTCGCCGGTTGACCACTGGTTCGCTCAATGCCGCTACCTTCAATTTCCACTCCATCTTCTGCCAATCGCCAGCGCACACTATTAGGAAAAGCCCGATGAAAATCTTTTAGGGGATTATTGTCATTGTCATCGGCAAGATCGGGAATTTCTAAAACTTGTCCCACGGAAATTTGATTAGGATTGGCAATATCATTGGCTTCTTGAATTACCACAAATTTTGAAGCATCACCATAAAATTTTAAAGCAATTCCTCTGAGGGTATCTCCAGATTTAATCGTGTAGGTTTGCATAAAATCATCTCCTGACGTTATCGATCTTTACTCAATTGTTACTGTCCGAGTTGTGCCATCCCAAGTTACAGAAAGATTTAGTGCTTGTGCCAAATCTACTATTTTCACAAAGCCGAATTGTTCAATTTTCTTGATGATTTCTCCTTGGCTAGTTCCAGCGGGAATATCCATCGGTTTATTGCTATGTTCAATCAGTAAAAATCCTAAGGATTTTGCCTCTTCCCCATCAGCAAATTTTAATTCCATCATCTCTTGATCATCAGCATTAACAATTTGCCAATTAAAAGCATCTAGCAAAGGACGAATCTTGACGATACTTTTTTCATTAAATATCTGCGCTTCTCGGAAGGGTTTTCCTTGAATAACTGCTGTGATACTAGCTGGAGTTTCCACTAAACCAGAAACGCCCGTTAATTTCGTTTTGACTAGCGTTCTAAATTCCTCTCCTACCTGTCTTTTACTTAAGGATGTATTCCAGGGTAAAACCATTGGATCCCATTTTCCGCGTTGGGGTTTATTAGGAAACTCACGTTCTACTTCTCCATGACCTAAAACGGTTTTAGCTGTTACTTCAATATCGTAAAAATCGCAGAGTTCTGCTACTACCTGCGCCATGGTTTCCCATTGGGTTTGTGTCATCGGAAAACTTCCTGCTTTAAATGGTTTTTCCACCGCACCACTCATACAACAGACGCTAACTCCGATTGAACCCGTATTAAACAGTGCCGTATGAGCCGCATAAACATTATCTGCGGTGGAAACATTATCTTTAATTGAGTGAGTTCCTCGCACTAATTTACCATCATCCTCGATTAAAATATGATAATGAGATTTATCGTTGCTAGATGCTTTATGTCCCCCTGCCGTCCAGTGAATAATGATTCTTTTCATCGAACAGTTAGGCATCCATGTTGTCGGTACAATTCCCATAGTTTTTACCTCTCAATTATTGAATTATCTGGTTATTTAATCAATTAAACTAAGCTCTCACGGGAGGGCGAATAGCAAAGTGAATGTGGTTATCATGACCAGGAGCAAAATTGCATAGTTTTTGTCCCAAAAAAGTTTCACCTCTCAGGGTTGTGTCATTAAAAAACACTTGACTAACCAGTTTTTGTCGTCTCATGGCTTTAATCAGAGCGCGGGCTGCGGTTCGGTCAAAATTGTCGCTTTCCCAAGTGATTCCGCCATGTTCTCCATCCCTGCGCGGAAGCCTTACATCACACATTAAACCGGTTTCATGGCCTGCGTGTTGGGGGGTGTCTCCTCCTGTGGGTTTACTAACATCATTAATAGAAAAAGCGGCACTACTAGGATTAGAAACTCGGAATGTATTATGATAGTCAGCAGCAATTTCTAAGATGGCATCTGCTAACCAACTTGTTCCAAAATCATGATCATCATTAGTTTGATTTTTCTCATGATTAATTAGGCTAATAGAAGGATTACTATCGGGCATGGTTTGCCAACGAGGTGCATTGGACGCTTCTAACCATTTCTGAGTGGTATTGGCCACATCTATTCGTCCATCTCCACCTAGAGTTTCTCTCCCTGCAATAATCGATTGAAATAATTTAATAGCAAGAATGAAACCTGTATTCAAGGCTGCACTATTAGGATCACCGACAAAAGTATAGCCAAGGGAATGTAATCGCTGTTTAACCGCAATCTTATCGGCTGTTCGGTTGATTCCTCCTAATCCGACACTTCCCGTTAAATTCAGGGTAACTGCACCTGTTGCCTTGGGTGGAGAAGCCTTGATTTTGATTTCTACACTTTGATTATCAATGGCTATTTTAACAATGCGATCGCCCGCTTGTAAGAAGACAAATTCGGCTTTCCATTCTCCTCCTTCTTCTATTTTAATATCATCTAGGGGGAATTGATTATCAATTAAAACGGTCAATTTTTTGCCTTTGTCGGCAGCAGCTGCGGTTCCTTCAATCCGAAAACTTTGTGCCACTTCCACTTCCTTGGGAAAACTGGTTACTTGTAAGGTATCGGGGGGTGGTGGAATAACAATTCCGTTGGCTTTTGCTAGTAAAGTCCTCGCTTCAGGAATAAGTTTTAACACTTTGCTGATATAACTTATATCTGCAGCAAAGCCTTTACTTTGAATAAAACCGATAAAGTTTTCATGAGTTTGAGTATTTTCTTCTAATCCTTTATAGGGTTCACGGGTTAAAAATTTCCAATAACCTCGCAGAAATTTGTCAATGTCCGTGAATAAGCAAAAGTCCATCGCTTCCGATTCAGAAGGTACTTTAATCGATTTAGGAGTAGCAAAAGGAGTCATTTCCTTGCGCCATTTTAAACCGGCGAAGTTTTTCTGTTCCTCGGCTAGTTTACTGGTGGCTCTGGCGGACTCTAATAGCCATTGAGCCAGAGAAACTTCTTTTAAATGACTAAAATGATCGGGAGGAATTGCAGTTAAGTTAACTTGCCGATTATCGGTAGCGTCAACTTCTCGAAAAATTATGGACAAATCAGCTTGAGCATATCGTTGAACTAAGTCATCTAGTAAAGCCATTGCTTTCTCCTGTGAGCGGTAGAGAATCAATTATTTCCCTGATATATTTCCCTTTATTTTGAGAAATATATCGAGAAATTTCTGTCTATTGCACGAGCTTGGCAAATTCCTCAAAAATGAAATGTTCATCTCGATTAGCCTGACTTTTATCAGGCCATTTCACCCAAAAATGTCTTTCTTCCAAGCGCACATCCAACACGGCATAATCTCCTGGTTCAATCCCAACTAAGGTACTTGCCTCTAATTCAGAAGATTGTTCTGTGGAGGGTTTAAGAACAGTTTTTTGAGTAATTCTTAGGGTAGCGGGTTCCGGTGTGGAGTTGTCATCAGCATCCCCAATTAAACCAACTTTAATCGCTTCTGCCATCTTTTCTGCATCAAAAAGAGCCATGTCTGCTTGGGAGTCCACAAAGCAACATTCAATTAAAATCGCTGGCATTGAAGTATTTACCAACACAGAAAAACGGGTATTTTTTACTCCTCTATTTTTAAATCCTAGCTTGACAATTTCCGTCAAAACTGATTTAGCGATCGCTTGAGAAGTTTGACTAATACCATAAACCTCCGCTCCCATTGCCTTGCTGGTGGGTTGAAAGGCATTAAAGTGAATAGAAACAAAAATATCAACGTTATTACTATTGGCTTTATTGGCTCTTTTTCGCAAAGAATCATTAACACTAACGGCACTGGTCGGGGTACAGTTAATTACTGAATGACCCGCTGCGGCTAATTTAGCAATTAGGCGAGTACCCACCTCTTTAATAACAACATCTTCCTGTCTAACTCCCGATGCGCCAACGTCATGAGGTGGGCAATTATGACCCATATCAATCCCAAATTTCATCTGTATAGCTCCAGTTTATTCAATGTTTATTGATTGGTTAATTCCTCTGGATATACTCTACCTTAATTAAACTAATAAAAATCATATTTTTACAAAAGTTTACTATTGTTTTATGGTAGTTTTTACTAGAAAGTTTGGCATCAATAATGCTATTCTAAATTAAGCTTTAGAATAGCATTACAATCAATTATTTTTCTTAACCATTAACTTGACCCTTGTAGCTTTTAGGGGATCAGAGACTAAAGCGGGCAAGCCATGAAATAGCTTAGTTCCTGTGGCAATACCCAAGGCTGACAAAACTGCATTTCAAGGATCATTCGTCCAACTTTTCAGTTTTTGAAAGAGAAGATTGAGTCATGAATTTAGCTCCTTTTATGGATAATTTTAAATCTCAAAGAATAAATTAAACAAATTGATCTGTAGCAAGAATTTGAGCCAATTTCTTCTCCCTGTCAGCCACGGTTTCTGTGGTGGGAATATGGTCTAATAAACTGCTATAGAAAAAATAGGCAAAACCGGCAAAATCTCGCTCACGAGTCTCCTGCGTTTGTACTTGAATTAATTGGAAATTTACTCGTCTATCACTGGGTCTTAAACCAGTGAGAATACCGATGACGGTGGGAATATGTTCCCGCGCTGCTTTTACCTCTGATTTATCGATTTCGCCTTCAAAACTAGGCAGATTTGGACGATAAACTTGTAATGCCAGTTCTTCGATTAATCCCTCCTTTTCCCAGGCTTCCCAATCAGCTAAAGCATGATCAACAGAAAATCCTAAAGGATTGGGAGAAATGGAGAGAATACAATCGTCTTTTTCCGCTTTAATGGTTTTAAAAATCAATCGCACTAACTGAGTTAACTTCTCCTTGCGCCAATCTTTAAATTTCGCTAATTGGGGATTACTTAAAGGACTAACTGAACCAGTTTCCTCTTGAAAAAGGGTGGTTGTAAAGGAGTAAAAAACCATACTAAAATCAAAATTTTTAGTACCATTAGGCAAGAATTTTGCGTGATGAATAGCGAAGTGATCATCTAATTGAATACCATCAATTTCATAGTTTTTAACCACTTCACGAATAAGACTAACCCAAAAATCTTTAACCTCAGGATGAGCGGGATTTAAGCGGCAATTACCATCACCATCAACGGTATTTTTCTGTTGATGAGTAAGCATAAACCAATCTGGTTTTTGGGCAAATAAGGGAGCAGCTGGGGGAACCATTAAACCATATTCAAACCAAGCAATAATCCGAAAGTTATACTTTTCTGTCTGATTAATCTCAATGATTTCTGCTAGTAGATCTCTACCGACTAACTCTTTTTCAAGGTTGACTTTTTTGAGTTTTTCCTTATCGGCAGTGAAGACATTATCAGCAATTTGTGATTGAAAAAACACATAGCCTTTGTTCCAAACTACTAGATAAAGAGTATTAAATCCTAAATTTTTAAGTTTTTCCAACCCAGCTTTTAGGTTATCTTTAGACTTGAGAATATCACTGTCAACATTGGTGAGCCAAACGCCCCGTATTTCTTCTACTTGTACATGATCATCAAAGAAAAATCCCGCTTTCCCCACTGAACCTTGTTCTGCGGCTAACTTGACAGAATAATGATTATTTTGGCGAAAATAAGATTTAATTGGTAATTTAGTTCCCGCTTTGATTAAGAATTTTTGCCCACTATTGAGGGTTTCGGAAAAAGCTGTGGAAGACTTGAAAAACGTATCCTGAAGAATATGAATGTGCAGCATATTTTTTACTCTCTCTCAGACAAAGGATAAATGAACCTCAAATCCGCAGCAGCGACGGGTTCGGAAGACAGACAAAAGGCAGCAGGAACAGGGAATAACTCCACGTTCTCAAGCGCACTTAGTTCTGATTAATTCTCAGAATTTGCTCACGGCAAAATATAGTCAATAACCGACCCCAACTATTGCTCGAAAATCACCACCACTCAACTGTTTACCTAGCTTGAAAGCAACACTTAAACAGGCAAAACAAGAGCCGATGGTTCCTCCCATTGACGTAATGACAAGGCAAAAGGGTTTGGAATCAAAGATTGGTTAGTTAGGGAAATAATTTGGGAACAATTTAACTTGCCCTATGATAACCATAGATAAACAAAAAAATACTTAAATGTAACAAAAAAACACATAAGTCGGGAGGTGTAATTAAATATCAGACTTATCGAGGTTGAATTGAGCTACTAAACCCACAACCAGCATAGGTAATCAACTGGACTAACCTATATTACAAATCATTAAGCAGATTGACAGCCTTTCTGAGCATTCTCAATGAAGTGTAACCTAATTTGCTATCGACGACCGACTCCCCAAAACGAAAACTTTGTACCTCACTATTAAGATAACTGCTATCAAAACGCGGATATCACTGCCAATAGAGTTCGGTTTTACCGTTATGGGATGAGCATTGACGGGGGTAATATTCTAGGTAAGGAATTTGTATCTAGTCAGTGATGAAGACGATGTTAGAGGGGTCTTTACCGAAATTAAGCGATATTTTCCCGCCAACTGACCATCAGGACCGGGAAACTTTCACCCCCAATGCTTTTTATCCTAATTTATCAGAATGGCTCAAGCGATCGCAACTGAAAGCGGAAAGTGAATGGTTTGCAGCGATCGCATCTTTAGAAAATATCTTATTACAAAACCCAAATAATGCTGCCAGTCGGGGTTTAATTCTCTCCGGTCCGACGGCTTTAGTCAGAGAAAGCAAGGCTTTAACGGGTTTTAAATTTGGTGTTTTTACCGTTAAAGCTTTAAAACATTTACAATGGCTGGGTTTGCAATTGCCTTCTCAGGAAAAATCCGCCGCCGATATTTCCCCGACAGAGATTCATGAATTGCCTCTCTTGCCAACGGATCCGATTGCTAATGAAAGATTTTGTCTGGTTTTTAGCGAAAGTTTCGCTCTTTTGCTGGTTTTAGGCGAAGATCAGTGGGGTTTATCCTCTTTTCAATTTTCCTTTGATCCCGTCCTCACTCAGCAAGCTTGGCAGCAGTTGCGGCAACGATTAGTTAATCTGCGTTATCCGCAAATCGAGACTTTAGAGGCAATTATCGAGGCTAATGGCAGTCCCTCGCCGGATTATCGTCTAGTTAGCCAATTTAGTCGCCAATTACTGCAAAATTTACCCGACCAGTCTAACTTAGACCTGAAAAAAACGAAATCGCCTATCAATGCCGAAATCACTCCCCCAAAGGAAGATAATTCTAATTTAGAATCGGGTTGTGATTTGGAATTATTGCGCGCTTTAACCCACGAAATTCGCACCCCTTTAACCACCATTCGCACCATTACCAGATTATTGTTAAAACGGGCCAAAGTAACGGAAGATGTGGAAAAATATTTAGAAACAATCGATTTAGAATGTAGTGAACAAATTCAGCGCATGGAATTAATTTTTCGAGCCGCAGAATTGGGTATTAATCCTCTGGGAGATAAACCAATTCAATTAATTCCAATTGCCCTAGAAAAAGTCTTTCAAGATAGTATTCCCCGGTGGCAGAAACAAGCTAAACGGCGCAATGTCAATTTAGAAGTTAATGTACCGAAAAAATTGCCTTCGGTAATTAGCGACCCGAATTTATTGGATCAAATGTTAAATGGAGTCGTAGAAAAATGTACTCGCAGTATGGCTAGTGGTGGCCTGTTGCAAGTACATATATCAACGGCAGGAAATCAATTAAAAATGCAGTTCCAAACTCAGGTAAAATCACCTAATCTTACCCTCAAAGCTTTGGGAAAAGTCTTAATGTTTCAACCAGAAACCGGTAGTTTAAGTCTGAATATGAAGGTAACTAAAAACCTTTTTCAAGCTTTGGGAGGTAAATTTATTGTGCGTGAAAAACCCGAAGAAGGTGAGATTTTAACCATTTTCTTGCCCCTCGGACGCATTAAATAAGTTGGGATTATTCTAAAATTTGCATCTTGGAAAATAGGGAAACTTGCCAAGAGGATGCTATACTAGGGCAAACATTATTAATAGTTGCCATGGAAAAAACTGTTTTAATTTTAGGTGGCACTGGTCGCATTGGTCAAAGTGTCGCCCTAGATATTATTAATCATACTGCAGCTAAAATTATTGTCACTGGACGGAAGGAAAAAGCGATTAAATTACTGCCAAGAATGCAGTTTTTGGCTTTAGATTTAGAAGAAATAGACAAGCTTAGACAGGCAATTAAAAAGAGTGATTTAGTTATTCATTGTGCCGGTCCCTTTCATTATCGCGATGGCAGGGTAGTAAAAATTTGCATCGAAGAAAAAGTCAATTATATTGATGTTAGTGATCATCGTTCTTTTTATCAAAAGTTAATACCCTATCGAGAATTAGCGATAAAAGCGGGAATAACTGCCGTGGTTAATACGGGAATTTTTCCCGGTATTTCTAATAGTATAGTGCGGGAGGGAGTGGAACAGTTAGATAGGGTAGAAACGATCCGTTTAAATTATGCCGTAGCCGGTTCAGGAGGTGCGGGATTAACTGTGATGCGGACAACTTTTCTCGGTTTAAAAAAGCCTTTTTTAGCTTGGATTGAGGGAAAATGGCAAGAGATTAAACCCTATACTGCTAGGGAAGTAATTGACTTTCCCGCTCCTTTGGGTAAAACTGGTGTTTATTGGTTTGATATGCCAGAAACCTATACTTTTGCCGAATCTTTTCCAGTGCAAAATGTGATCACAAAATTTGGTTCTATTCCCGATTTTTATAATCATTTAACTTGGATTACTGCCCATATTTTTCCCGATGCTTGGGTAGAAAGTTCTCGGGGAATTGAGTTTTTTTCCCAAGTTAGTTATCGCATGACAGAAGTAACCGATAAATTTTCGGGAATTGGGGTAGCAATGTTAGCAAAAGTCGCCGGATGGCAAGGGCAGCAAAAAGCAGTTTATCAAGCAACTATGGTTCACGAGAACACTGCTCAAGCAGCTGGCTGGGGAACTGGCAGCGTGGCAGAATTAATCTTAGGGGCAAAACTCCAAAAAGCCGGGATTTATCCCGTGGAACAGGTGTTATCCACAGAACTATTCCATGCTACGATGAAAAAAAGAGGTATTAAACTCGATCGCTCCTGTGAAATTGTAGCTTAGAAGATGAAAAAAATCTGGCGTTACCTAGGACTGTTTTGTTTAGTTTTGTTACTGACTTTATCCCCTATCTTGAGGATAGCAGCCCAGAATAATCCTGCTAAACAAGGACAGGAAACACCCCTGGAAACTTTGGGAGAAGTTTTTTCCGTCATGCTTGATAATCAAGAACTTTTTACTATTCGGCAAGGAATAGGTTCTTTTTCAGCGCAAGAAAGAGCGAAATCGATTACAGCTAGAATTGAAAAAATTGCCGATGACGATGTTCTTTCTCCTGAAGATTTAAGCATAAAAATCGATCCTGAAGACAAAAACCCTTCGATTATTTTGGGAGATACGGTTATTGCTACTATTACTTCTAAAGATGCCAAATTACACGCGGTCAGTCAAGAAGTATTGGCCGAACGAGCTTTGGCAAAGATGAAAGCAGCCATTGTCCGTTATCGTCAAGAACGTCAACCGGATAACCTCTTCAAAGATGCAGTTTTGACGGTAAGTGCTACCTTGGCCACGGTCTTAATTTTCTGGGTAATAATTTTTATATCTTCGCGGGTTTTTCCCCAGATTCAGAGATTAATCACCTCCCTAGTTCCTGGGGTCGTATTCCAAAATTTTGAGATTATTAGTTCCCAGACAATAGGAATTTTTTCCCTAAGAGTTTTGCAATTTATCCGCACTCTGATTATTTTAACTATTCTATATTTTTATTTAACTTTTGTCCTTCGTCTTTTTCCCTGGACTAGAAAATTTGGTGATGGTTTTCTGCAATACTTTTTTAGTGCTTTGGAAGTTATTTCCCAAGAGATAGCAAAATATTTACCCAATATTTTTATTATACTGATAATTGTTTTTATAACTCACTATCTGTTGAGAGCAATTAAACCATTTTTCACTGGATTGGAAAGAGAAAATTTAGTAATTAATGGTTTCTATCCCGATTGGGCAAAACCAACCTATAATTTACTGTCACTGCTGATAATTGCCTTAGCTATAGTCATCGCTTTTCCCTATCTACCCGGATTTAATTCTCCTGCTTTTCAGGGGGTGTCGGTATTTTTAGGGGTGCTATTTTCCTTGGGTTCCACCTCTGCTATCGCTAACGTGGTGGGAGGAATTATCCTCATCTATACCCGCTCTTTTCAACTAGGAGATAAAATTTCTATTGGTGATGTTATTGGGGATGTGATTGAAAAAGGATTATTAGTCACCCGTATTCGCACACCGGCTAATAAAATTATCACGATTCCTAATTCATCGCTGTTAAACACCAATGTGATTAACTTTAGTGTCTCCCAAAGGGAATTCAAAGAGCCTTTAATTTTGCAAACCACAGTCACTCTCGGTTATGATTTACCTTGGCGTAAGGTCCACGCAACCCTGAAAGAAGCAGCCCTAGCAACCCAATTTATTGTCTCAGAACCTGCTCCTTTTGTCTTGCAAACCAGTCTCGATGATTTTTATGTCAGCTATCAGCTAAATGCCTACACCGATCATCCTAACAAAATGGTGTATATTTATTCTGAATTACATCAAAATATTCAGGATAAATGTAACGAAGTTGGTATCGAAATTATGTCTCCTCACTACAAGGCTCTCCGGGATGGCAATCACAGCACTATTCCTGAAAATTATCTGCCAGAAGATTATCAAAGTCCTGCTTTTGGTATTCAGTCAAATCCTCAGAAGTAATAATTTTCCTAATAGCTTTAATCGCTTTTGTCAAGCCCTTTTGAGTTATTGTTGATAATTCTTCACCAAATTCACAGTTAATAGCAGGAATAAATATTCCCCAGGCCCTGGGAGTTTGTTGATAAATTGCTTGAGTTAATGCTAATAAAGAAGCGGGACTTTCTGCATGACCGAAATTATTCCATTCGGTAACTGCCGCTAATTTTTCTATCCGGATATCGGTTTGACTAGATAAGACCGCATCAACAAAAATAACTAGGGAAGCATCAGCTATATCGGCTGCTAATTCAGGAGTCAATTGATGGGTAGCGATGACTTGCACATTAGTCCAATTCTCCCCGGCAATAATTTCGGCTATTCTCACTCCCACTCCGTCATCATTTCTTAAAGTATTACCGTAGCCGATGAGCAGTATTTTAAAATTATTCATGGTTATAGCAGTTATCTTAATGATGAGGTACAAAGTGGAATTAAATATAAGATGAACGTAGGTTGGGTTGAAGCATGAAACCCAACGCTCGCTCATGTTACGCTACCGCTAACCCATCCTACAAATAATTGTGCCTCCCTACTTATAAAAATCTTCGAGATGTTGTTTTAGTTGACGAATTGCCATACTACTATTGCGATTGTCGGCAATTTCTCCACAGAAAGAAACTAAGTTTTGTAGGTTAAAGTTAGGAAAATATTGACTTTGATGGCGCGGGATATACTCTTGATTATCTAGCCAATAAATATAGAGATTTTTCTGACGATACAACCAAATTTCAGGCACTTTATAAGGCAGATAATCATCCACATTCGAGTAACTGGTGACATCAATTTCTAATACTAAATCGGGGGGAGGATCATTTACCCAGTCAATTCTGGCTTTCCCTGCTATAGCTGGCCAATGGTCAATATAAAAACTATAATCTGGTTCAATACCACTTGTTTCTGGTAATGCCATGGTTACGGGAGTAAAAGCCTCGTACTCACGCCCCAGATAATCCAATAAGGTGATGATAATATTAGCAATTAAATGGGCATCACGTCCATGCTTAGGAAGTGGAGACATAAGCAAGACTTCTCCATTGTGATATTTGATTTTAGGCTGAGAATTGTCGCCCCTTTGCCGAGACAAAGTTTGATAATCTAGCCAAGTGGCAGGTAATCTCACTAAGGATCCCGCCGGTAGCTCGATTTTATCTAGTGAAACTAAGGCAAACATGGCGCAAGGTTCCAGGTAAATGATGAGAAACGCTGTAAAATAAGTATAGGATATCTTCGATGTTCTCGATACCCAGCTGAACCCAATCGATAAATTAACTGAGTTTGGTAAGAAAACTTAAGCCTTGATAGTAGTTTCTTGATGAGCCAAAAATTATGCTATCGACTAACACAGTTTCCCCCCATATTATTCCCCCTCTCGAAAATGGCGATAGATTAACTCGTCCTGAATTCGAGCGCCGTTATCAAGCAATGACACAGCTAAAAAAAGCTGAATTAATCGCAGGAGTTGTTTATATGGCAGCCGCGGTGAGAGCCAAAAACCACGGTAAACCCCACGCTAATATTATCGGTTGGTTAACTGCCTACGAAGTGGCGACACCGGGAGTAGAAACACTGGATAATACTACTGTGCGACTGGATGGGGATAATCAACCACAACCAGATGCTTTATTAAGAATAGAAACCAGTGGACAATCAAGCATTAGTGAAGATGATTATGTAGAAGGCGCGCCGGAATTAATCGTAGAAATTGCCGCTTCTACTGCTTCCTACGATTTACACGAAAAACTCAAAGTTTATCGTCACCATGGAGTACAAGAGTATATTATCTGGCGAGTTTATGATGCTCAATTGGATTGGTTTCGCTTAACTGACGGGGAATATTTGCCCCTAGAATCAAATCAAAATAACATCTTTTGCTCCCAAGTCTTCCCTGGATTATGGCTAGATAAAAATGCTTTATTATCGGGTAATTTAGCCGAAGTTTTGGCAATGTTACAGCAAGGAATAGCTAGTCAAGAACACCAAGATTTTTGTCAAACTTTGGCTAATAAATAACCCAGATAAACTTGATTTTTCTCTGAGAACGTAGGTTGGGTTGAAGCATGAAACCCAACGCTAATAAATAACCCAGATAAACTTGATTTTTTTCTTAGTTGCCTAGGGATGGCTCAGAAAGATTAGCCGATTTTTCTTGCCAATCTTGACCGATTTTAATCGTCACATCAGAAGCGAGATTCCCCGTACTTTCCACCAAAACTTCCCCGACACCAAGGCTATTATGTAGGGCAGCAGCCAGGGAATTATCCCCTTTTTGAGCAATAATTTTGGTAGTTTCTAGAATTGGCGATGAAGACTTAGAGACAAAAACATTTTCATAACCCAATGAGCGCAGATATCTGACTAGAGTTTGCACCGCTTCTGGATTATCGGTGCTATCTTCCACAGCTATGCGAGTCGGTTGCGTGGTTTCTTCGATGTCAGCCATAAAAGAGCCGTGGTTAAAATGTTGAGCCACTAGCTCTTGAATTTTACTTTGATTGGGCAACCAATAACTGATCCCTTGCCGACCATCACCATTAAAGTCTCCGGGTAGCAGTAGCATTTGCACATCAGCGCGCTGAGTTTTAGAGGCAAAGCCGGCTAGAGCGAGTAACTCCTCTAAACTGAGATTAGTATCGATATGAGTGCGGATAACCTCGATAATATCGGGAATTTTCAATAAAGTTGCTGGTTTTAGGGTTTGTTCTACTAAAGACCGCATTAATTGCTGTTGTCGTTGGATACGACCGATATCGCCGTTAGCATCGTAACGAAAACGGGCAAACTGGAGGAATTTCTCGCCGTTGAGGTGTTGTTCCCCTTTTTTCAGGTCAATGTAGAGGTGTTGACTAAAATCTTTGTACTTCATGTCTTTGGGAACATATACCGTCACCCCCCCCAAAGCATCAATTAATTTTTCCACACCCTGCACATTAATGCGAACATAGCGATCAATAGCCACTCCGTCCAAAAGATGACTAACCGTTTCCGCCGTTAAAGCAGGTCCACCGAGGGCGTTAGCTTCATTGATTTTTTTCTCCCCATAACCCTCGATATCGGTGCGGGTATCCCGGGGGATGGAAAGCATGGTTAACTTCTGTCTTTGGGGGTCAAAACGCAGTAACAGCATGGTATCGGTTAAACCATCTAAGGAATTAACCGGGGCATGATAACCCAAATCTGGGGTTTGTGCCTCCTTGACATCGGATGTCAACACTTTAGCCCCAACTACCAGAATATTAACGGGACGGTTGAGGGCGGGAAGTTGCAGATTTTGATAGGATATGGCCTGCTGATTGTTAAAAGCGGCGGCTTCTTGGGGACTAAGAGCAGCTTGTCGCAAAGGTGTGGAGGAGAGAGACACAGCCAACATAGCGCCGGCCGTAGCGGAAACTAGGGCGCAGCCGGTTAAGCCTAGGGCTGTCAGGAACCATTTACTGGACAATCGCCGCTTTTTAACAGGTTTAGCTGCTAATTTGCCTGATTTTCTACTTTTAGCCCTTGATTTCGTCTTGTCAACCACAAATTGCCTCACACAGTCACTAATTATCTCCCTCAAACCATATTTTAAAGGGATGAACTATTTTTTTTCTCAGATACCCGGAAAAGATTATTAAACTAATTGGGTTTTCTAGAGAGTTAGCAGATAATATAGCAGAATTTTTCCTTATCGTTGTTC
>NZ_JADEXI010000437.1:0-3958 GCF_015207185.1 Microcystis sp. LEGE 08355
AACTATATTCAAATCATCTGCTTTAAAAGTTGCCCCCGCCGGACTAATAATACCCACTCCGTCCCCCGGTTGTAGATGTGGCGGTTTAATTAGAGGAAAATTATTACTAACAACTTTTCTAGGAATTAGGGAAAAACTAACAGCAGTTAGGGCGGAATTAATGAAAAATTGACGGCGCTTCATTCTGATAGTTTTTAGAGAAATTGCCAGGGAAATAAGAATTTAAGTAGGTAGGCGTTAAAAATTATCAGATGCCCCCCTTATTAAGGGGGGATCGAGGGAAAAAAAAGTTTTCACAATTGCCCCAGCTAAGAGGACAATTAATGCCCAAACCTGATATTTTTGGTTTCCTTCTAATGAGTTTAGTCGATTTTCTATTCCCTCAACTTTTCCCGTTAACACCGCTTGTCCTACCTTTAAATCCGTCACATCTTTTTGTAACGAATCGATTTTTCCCTCCATCCGCATCAAGATAGTTTCTAGGGAATAAGTAACCGTTTCCTGAGATTGATTCATTTGTTCAAGACCTTTTAGTTAATTTTTGCCCTAGAAAAGCCATTATGCTTCCGATTTTGCCATATCGCGAATGATATCGCCGCGGGTGATAATACCAATTACTTTGTGGGTTTCTTCCTCAATCACCGGTAAACGACGCACATGACGATCATACATTAACGAGGCCGCTTCTTTCAAAGGGCGATCAGCTGTGATACTAATAGGTTTATCGGTCATTACTTCCCCCACGGTTTGACCGAGAGCTTTATGGAGTAATTTCTCGTGACGGCTAGGATTTTGTAGATAGATGACGCTATCGAGGAGCATAATGTAAGGAGGAGCTTCTACTCCCGTTTCCTGCCACATAAGGTCAGTTTCGGAGATAACCCCAATCAGTCGCATATTGTCATCCACCACGGGTAAACCACTAAACCGCTTTTCGGCCAAAATCTTCACTGCTTCAGACAGAGAAGTGTTAGCGGTGACGGTGATGGGATTGGGAGTCATGATATCGGCAACTGTTTTCGTCATCTTAGCGACCTGCGATAATAATGCTTTGTCTCTCCATCTTATCATTAGGGTAATCAGTCGCCGCTTAATTATGACTATTCTTAAATCTTCGGGCGAGAAAATGGTATAACATAAAAAGGAAATGGGATATTAATTTAGTTAGTTGACAAGGAAAAAGAAAAATGATCGCTCAACCTCAATACCCAGAAAGAATGACCCCGGAAGAGTATCTAGAATGGGAAGCTACACAGGAATGTCGCCATGAATACATTGATGGGGAAATTATCGCCATGACTGGGGGTAGTCTGCCCCATAATGATATTACCTTGAATTTTTACACTGCTTTAAGACTTCATCTCCGTCCGCGAGGCTGTCGAGTCAATGTATCTGATGTGAAAGTACAAGCTAATAATAGTCGTTATTTTTATCCCGATTTGGTGATTAGTTGCAATTCTAGGGATAGAGAATCTCGTAATTTTATTCAACATCCACAAGTGATTATTGAAGTGCTTTCCCCTAGCACAGGAAACTACGATCGCACTAAAAAGTTACAATATTATCGTCAGATTCCTAGTTTACAAGAATACGTTTTAGTCGATCCTGAATCGATCATTGTTGAGGTTTATCGTCGCGGTGAAGATAAAATTTGGTTTTACTGCGCTTATAGTCAAGGGGAAGAAATTATTCTATCTAGTCTCGATTTTCACTGTGCGATCGAGTTAATCTATGAGGGGATAAGTTTCGATTAAAGAAAGTTTACAAACAGGTCAAACCTTCCTAGAATTAAAATAAATACGTCCCGATTGTTTCGATAAATTCTATGTTACCGCCCCTATTAGTCCTTGATCCCTTGTTAGAAAACTGGTTACGAGAAGATCTCGGTAGAGGCGATCGCACCACCCAAGCAATTTTCTTCGGTCATGCTAAAATTGGTCAAGCTAGTTGGATTGCCAAGGAAGCGGGAGTTATTGCTGGTTTACCCGTAGCTGAACGAGTTTTTCAACTGCTTAACCCCACTATTCACTTTACCCCCACCGTTGCCGAGGGGGAATTCTGCCCCAAGTCTAAAGTTATTGCCGAGATAGAAGGTTCCTTCGATGCGTTGTTAATCGGGGAAAGAGTCGCTTTAAATCTTGCCATGCGCTTGAGTGGAATCGCTAGTGCCACTCGTCAGTATGTGGAGAAAATTGCCGATTTATCGACAAGATTGGTGGATACTCGCAAAACTACCCCCGGATTGCGAATTTTAGAAAAATATGCCTCCGGTATCGGTGGCGCGATTAACCATCGTTTGGGGTTAGATGATGCAATTATGATTAAAGATAATCATATTCAAGCAGCGGGCAGCATTGAGGAAGCAGTGCGTCGTGTACGGCAAAATATGCCCTATCCTCTCACAATTGAGGTGGAAACCAGTCAATTAGAAGAGGTGAATCAAGCTCTGCAGCAGCAGGTAGAGATCATTATGTTAGATAATATGGATTTAGAGATGATGCAAACTGCTGTGGAGATGATCCGCAATTTTAATAGTAAAACCAAAATAGAAGCATCGGGAAATATTACCCTCGATCGCATTCGCAACGTCGCCGAAACAGGAGTAGATTATATTTCTACTAGCGCCCCAATTACCCGTTCTACTTGGTTAGATATCAGTATGAGAATTGATTAAAAGGCTATATCAGTTATCAGTTATCAGTTATCAGTTATCAGTTTTGATCACTGTCTCCTATCTATTCTAACCTCGATCGCATCGCCAATATTTAGGTGTAATTGCTTTTGGGCGCTCCCACTATTGACGGCAATTTCTAACCCCCCGTGACTACCGATAAAAGCGACTATTTCCCCGGAAGGAACATCACTGTAGGTGTTTTTTGCGGGGATAATTTTTGGACCCAACTGCACCGACCAATTTTTTCCCTCTAGGAGATAATCGGGAATATTGCTGATTAAATTGCCGAAAATGTCAATATATTGAATTTGACCCCTGATTTTATCTTCCTCGATTTGCGGAACAGCGATCGCTAATTGTTGCAAGCTATCGGGATCAATCATCTCACCTAACATTTCTAGGGGTACTCCCCGGGACAAATAAGCGGCCACAGCAGCAAAAATATCACGACCATGAAAAGTAGTGCTAGGGTTAGGGGTGCGCCAATAGGAAGAATTATCGAGATTAACGGCAGATATAGCGGGAGATTGGCTTAAAATGCCACTAAATAAACCATTATCTGGACCAACTAAATAACCACCGGCAAAACGAATCCCTACCCCGCGTCTTTTGCTTCCCACCCCCGGATCTATAACTGCCAGATGAATAGTGCCTTGGGGAAAATATTGATAGGCATTCAGGAGGACAAAACGACCAGCGTAAAGGTCTTGGGGCGAAATTTGATGATTCAGATCGATCGTGCGAGCATGGGGGGCAATTCCCGCGATTACTCCCTTGATAATGCCCACATAACCGTCCTGTAGTCCAAAATCGCTAGTAAGGGTTATTAGTGCCTGTTCCGTCATTGACTTGTCCCTAGGGTTGCCAACACCGTTAATAAATCTTAACGCCAAATTCAGTAGCTAAAGATACAGTTTACCAAGGAGAATGTTATGATTTAGATATAAGGTAAGTTAAGTCGCTCAAAAGTCTGTCCATCATGAACAAAAATCGTCAGCAAGTCCTAACACAAGCCGCCGTCGCTCATAGGGAAACACTCCGCAGAAATTTACAACACCGACTGGAAGTGGCTAGAGCGCAGGGAAATGAGGCTCTAGTGCGTCAATTGGAAGCAGAGGCGGCCTATTTGCACCTTCGTTAGATTTAATCGGTGTTTAGTCATCGGAAATTTTGGGTCTGAAACCCCGCCGTTCTAGGTTGGCTTTACGTTAGAATTAAAAGGCCAGTCTCGAAAACCAAGTGGACGGCGCAGCACCTTGAAAACTCGGCTTAGGGGGTTCCGAC
>NZ_JADEXI010000438.1:0-3957 GCF_015207185.1 Microcystis sp. LEGE 08355
GATATGGGTCACTTCTCCTTCTCCAAAAGTAGAGTGTAACACTCGATCGCCTACCTGCCATTTTCTTTGATCAGAGACAGTCTTTTCCATGGCAACCACTTTTGGGGTCTTTTTCGGTTTCAGGTTGCTTGTGAGCAATTCTGGGGGCAATTCCTGCAAAAATTGGGAAGCTACCTTAGTCTCTTTATTTCCCCAGACGTATCTTTCTTTTGCGTAGGTTAAAAATAATTGTTCCTTGGCCCGAGTCACTCCCACATAACACAAACGGCGTTCTTCCTCAAGGGCAATGGGATCGTTTAAACTACGATTATGGGGAAAAATGCCCTGTTCTAAACCGACTAAAAAGACGATAGGAAACTCTAAACCTTTGGCCGAATGAAGGGTCATTAACGAGACTTTTTCTTGACCTTCCTGAAGATTATCTAAATCCGAGGCTAAACTAGCACTAGCGAGAAATTCCTGGAGATTGGTTTCTTCGTTTTCCTCTTGGAATTGTACCACAGCGCTATACAATTCTTGAATATTCTCGATCCGGGTATCAGCTTCCTCGGTTCCCTGCTGTTTTAATTCATCAATATATCCCGAATCTTCCATGATTTTATCTAAGATTTCACTAGCGGATAAATCGGTGATTTTTTCTTGCAGGTTTTGGATAATTTTAGCTAACTTATTGATGCTTTTAGTCGCACGACCAGCGAGAGTATTAACGGAAGTTTCATCGCTGATAATTTCCCATAAAGGTACTCCTAATTCTTGGGCAGCTTTGAGCAAATTATCGATTGTGGTTTTACCGATACCGCGCCGGGGAGTGTTAATAATTCTCAGTAAACTAACGGTATCAGCAGGATTGGCAATCACTCGTAAATAAGCGATCGCATCTTTAATCTCCTGTCGATCATAAAATTTAAATCCCCCGACAATATTATAGGGGATATTATTGCGAATTAACCCATCTTCAAAGGGGCGAGATTGAGCATTAATTCGGTAGAGAATAGCAAAACTACCCCAATTTAATTCGGGGTTTTCTTGGGTAAATTCTCGAATTTTATCGATAACAAAAGCTGCTTCTTCCTGTTCATCTCTGGCTTTAAAAACATAAATACTCTCGCCTCCTTCTCTAGTGGGAACAAGGACTTTATCGATTCTTTGACTATTCTTTTCAATTAATTTATTTGCCGCTTGCAGAATATTTTCCCGTGAACGATAGTTTTCCTGTAGTTTCACCATCGTGCGAGTATCATCATCGGGTAAACCATCGCCAAAGTCCGCTTGAAAATTGAGCAAAATAGTAAAATCTGCCATCCGAAAACTATAGATAGATTGGTCGGCATCACCCACCACAAAAATCGATCGATCCGTCCAATTCCACTCACTTTTTTTCGTTTCACCATTGGTGGACAAAAGCCTAATTAACTCGTACTGAATCTGGTTAGTATCTTGGTATTCATCGACTAAAATATGCTTAAATTGCGTGTGCCAATAACCGAGAATAGATTCATTTTGCTGAAAAAGACGGACTGGAACCAGTATCAAATCATCAAAATCTAGGGCGTTATTTTGTGCCAATTGCATCTGATAAGCCTGATAAACCTCAGAAATGACCTTTCCCCGAAAATGAGAGTTTTCTCTAGCGTAATCTGTGGGGTTTAAACCTAAATTTTTGGCATTACTAATCGCATAACGTAGATTGCGAGCATCAAATTTTTTATCGTCTAAATTCATTTGTTTAGTGACGATATTTTTCACCAAACTCTGGGCATCCGATTCGTCCATAATTGAGAAATTCCTTTGCCAAATATGACCATATTCATCCTGATATTTATTAATGTCATAGCGCAAAATCCGACCGCAAAGACTGTGAAAAGTCCCAATCCAGAGTTTTTTAGTATAATTCCGATAAACTTGAGAAAAGAGTTTTTTCTGTTCGTATTCTTCCAAAAGTTCTAATCTTTGACCGTATTTTTCCTGTGCTTTTTGTTGAGCAAAAGTTTTTTCAATTCTCGTTTTCATTTCCCGGGCCGCCTTATTGGTAAAAGTGACTGCGAGAATATTTTCCGGATCGACCCCGTGATGACGGATCAAATGGGCGATACGATAGGTTAAAGCGCTGGTTTTTCCCGATCCTGCTCCAGCAACCACCAACAAGGGGCCGCAAAAATGCTCCACAGCAATGCGCTGAGAAGGATTGAGTTGTTCTAAATAATCGGCTGTGACTGTCATAATCTTTGCATATAGCTCTGCGACCTCTATTACTCAGGCTACATCATCGAGACGAGGATCGGGCATTAGTCAACCCCTTGAAGAGATAAAAATTTTTTGGGCCAGTTTCTTTCAAATCGTTCAAGATTCTAAGTTGTCCTCTACAATGGAATTAGCGGAGACGCAAGTTTCCGTTCACTCCTCACACCACACTCCGTCCGGACAATGTTCGGGCGGTTTCTTATTGAAAATACTCGATCTCTACAAATTCCCTGTTACACTGTATTATCAAAGATTTCTTGGAATCTTTTTTGCGCTCAAATGTACTACTATGTGAGGGACATCACTTGTCTAAACGTTATTTGTTCACCTCCGAATCGGTTACAGAGGGACATCCCGATAAAATTTGTGACCAGATTTCTGATACTATTCTTGACGCTCTGTTATCCCAAGATGACCACAGTCGTGTAGCGGCTGAAGTGGTTGTCAATACAGGGTTAGTCTTGATTACCGGTGAAATCACCTCGAAAGCACAGGTTCACTTCGTCGATTTAGTTCGCAAGAAAATCGCTGAAATCGGCTATATCAACGCCGATAACGGCTTTTCCTCGAATAGTTGCACGGTTTTAGTCGCTTTAGACGAACAATCTCCCGATATTTCCCAGGGTGTCACGGCTGCTCAGGAAAATCGCGAACTTCTCAGCAATGATGAACTCGATAAAATTGGTGCGGGGGACCAGGGTATTGTCTTCGGTTTCGCTTGCAATGAAACCCCCGAATTTATGCCCTTACCGATTAGTTTAGCCCACCGCATCGCTCGCCGTCTAGCGGCAGTCAGAAAAACGGGTGAACTGTCCTATCTGCGTCCCGACGGTAAAACGCAAGTATCGGTCATTTATGAAAATGGTCGTCCCGTGGGTATCGATACTATCCTTGTTTCTACCCAACACGATGCTACTATCGGCGATATCACTGATAATGATCTCGTCCAACAAAAGATTAAAAGTGATCTCTGGAAAGCGGTAGTAGAGCCTGTTTTCAGCGATTTAGAGATTAAACCCGATGCCAATACCCGTTATCTGGTTAATCCCACCGGAAAATTCGTCATTGGTGGACCCCAAGGCGACGCGGGATTAACGGGACGGAAAATTATCGTCGATACCTACGGTGGCTATTCTCGTCACGGTGGCGGCGCTTTCTCCGGTAAGGATCCTACCAAAGTCGATCGCTCTGCGGCCTATGCTTGCCGTTATGTGGCTAAAAATATCGTCGCGGCTGGTTTGGCCGATAAGTGCGAGATTCAAGTGGGTTATGCGATTGGGGTAGCTCGTCCGGTGAGTGTCTTCGTGGAAACCTTTGGCACTGGCAAAGTCGCTGATGATGTGATTCTGGACTTAATCAATAAATACTTTGAACTTCGTCCGGCCGGTATTATCCAAACCTTTAACCTGCGCGGTTTACCCTCGGAAAGAGGCGATCGTTTTTACCAAGATGTGGCCGCTTATGGTCATTTTGGTCGCAATGATCTCGACTTACCCTGGGAAAAGACCGATAAAGCCGCTATCCTCAAAGAAGCTTTGACTTCTGTGGTAGTATAGGGTTAGAAATTAACTGCAATTTTTGATTGAGGAGTAGAGTTTCAGGCTCTATTCCTTTTTTATACTATTAGGGGTCGAGAAAATCGTCACCGACCTCCCCTCCCATTCAGAACCGTGCATGAGACTTTCACCTCACACGGCTCCTAGTTTGACTGTTCCC
>NZ_JADEXI010000439.1:0-3956 GCF_015207185.1 Microcystis sp. LEGE 08355
ACCCCACACCCCGCACCCCACTTCCCATTGATAACTGACCATGTTCCATGCTGCCGATTTGCGATCGCTGCTGACCGCGGTTGCCAGGGGAGAAATTAACCCGGAGACAGCCTTAGATAAACTTAAACATCTAGCCTTTGAACCAGTGGAAGACTTTGCTAAAATTGACCATCATCGTCAATTAAGAACGGGATTTCCAGAGGTTATCTGGGGACCGGGTAAAACCACCGCTCAAATTGCCCAAATTATCGGTGTATTGCGTCAAAATAGTCCCGTGGTTATGGCCACCCGCATTGAAGCAGAGATAGCAGTCCAGCTACAGGAACAGGTAACAGACTTAGTTTATTATCCCTTGGCCCGCATCTGTGCCATTGCCGCAGCTGCCCCAGAAAATCCCCCAAAAGGGATAATTTCCATCCTAACGGCGGGAACTGCCGATATTCCCGTAGCGGAGGAGGCGGCGGTTACTGCTCAATTATGCGGTTTTTCCGTGCAGCGTCTCTGGGATGTGGGAGTGGCGGGAATTCATCGCCTCTTGAATCATCGCCATCTATTGGATGCCGCCGATGTGTTAATTGTTGTTGCGGGAATGGAAGGAGCCTTACCAAGTGTGGTAGCGGGATTAGTTGATCGCCCAGTGATCGCGGTTCCCACCAGTATCGGTTACGGAACCAGTTTCGGCGGTATTGCTCCTTTGTTAACTATGCTCAATTCCTGCGCGGTCGGTATCGGTGTGGTTAATATAGATAATGGTTTTGGGGCTGCCATGTTAGCCGGCCAAATTTTACGCACGGCGGCCAGATTAGCTTAGATTTTTACTCATCTCAGACTGGAAATCCTATACAGTTGGTATAGGGATAAACTACTTTGAAAAAGAAGCCGATATGCACCTAAGTGAAATTACTCATCCCAACCAGTTACATGGTTTATCACTCCGTCAATTAGAAGATATTGCCCGTCAGATTCGCGAAAAACACCTCCAGACGATCGCCGCTACTGGTGGACATTTGGGACCGGGTTTAGGAGTCGTAGAACTAACGATCGCCCTTTACCAAACCCTCGATCTCGATCGAGATAAAGTCCTTTGGGACGTGGGACACCAAGCTTATCCGCACAAACTCCTTACCGGTCGCTATAATGATTTTCACACCCTGCGCCAAAAAAACGGCATTGCGGGCTATCTAAAACGTTGCGAGAGCAAATTTGACCATTTTGGGGCTGGACACGCCTCCACGAGCATTTCTGCGGGGTTAGGAATGGCTTTAGCCCGGGATGCCAAGGGGGAAGATTTCAAGGTGGTATCGATCATCGGGGATGGTGCTTTAACCGGGGGTATGGCCCTAGAGGCGATTAACCATGCTGGACATTTACCGAACACCAACATCATGGTTATTCTCAACGATAACGAGATGTCCATTTCCCCCAACGTCGGGGCAATTTCCCGCTATCTCAATAAAGTTCGTCTGAGTGATCCCGTCCAGTTTATCGCTGATAATCTCGAAGAACAATTGAAACATCTACCCTTCTTCGGTGACTCCCTGACTCCCGAAATGGAACGAGTCAAAGAAGGAATGAAACGGTTAGCAGTTCCCAAAGTCGGCGCTGTCATCGAAGAATTGGGCTTTAAATATTTTGGCCCGATTGATGGTCATAATATTCCCGAATTAATCGCCACTTTTAAACAGGCCCATAAGGTCCACGGACCGGTTTTCGTCCACGTTGCCACCGTGAAAGGCAAAGGCTACGAATGGGCCGAAAAAGATCAAGTGGGTTATCATGCCCAAAATCCCTTTAATTTAGCCACGGGTAAACCGATTCCCGCCAGTAAACCGAAACCTCCCGCTTATTCTAAAGTTTTCGGGCATACTCTCACTAAATTAGCGGAAAATGACCCGCGCATTATCGGTATCACCGCCGCCATGGCCACGGGGACGGGATTAGATAAATTTCAGGCAAAACTACCGAAACAGTACATCGATGTGGGAATTGCCGAACAACACGCCGTTACTCTCGCCGGTGGTCTTGCTTGCGAAGGAATGCGCCCGGTTGTCACCATTTACTCTACTTTCCTGCAGCGGGCTTTTGATCAGATTATTCACGATATCTGCATTCAAAATCTACCGGTTTTCTTCTGCATGGACCGGGCCGGTATTGTCGGGGCCGATGGACCGACTCACCAAGGGATGTACGATATCGCCTACCTGCGTTGTATCCCCAATATGACCATTATGGCCCCGAAAGATGAGGCGGAACTGCAAAGAATGGTGGTGACGGGGATTAATCATACCAGCGGCCCCATTGCCATGCGTTACCCCCGGGGCAACGGTTTAGGGGTTCCCCTGATGGAAGAGGGTTGGGAAGCTTTACCCATCGGTAAGGGCGAAATTCTCCGCAGTGGCGATGATATTCTCCTGTTGGGATACGGCACGATGGTCAACACTTCCCTACAGGTGGCCGAAATCCTCAGCGAACACGGCATCGAGGCCACAGTGGTTAATGCTCGTTTTGTCAAGCCCCTTGATACAGAACTTATCTTTCCCCTCGCCCAACGTCTTGGTAAAGTGGTGACTTTAGAAGAAGGTTGTTTGATGGGTGGTTTTGGTTCTGCGGTTTTGGAAGCTTTACAGGATGCTAATATTCTAGTTCCGGTCAAGCGTTTCGGGGTTCCCGATAAATTAGTGGACCACGCAACACCAGAGGAATCCTTCGCTGATTTGGGTTTAACCAGTCCCCAGATTGCCCAACAGGTTTTAGCGGTATTTTTTAGCCAAAAACAAACCGCTAATGTTGGTTAAAATCTCAAGATTAGCTTGGCCAGTTTTCCCGAAAAATTAGGGAAGACTGGTTTTTTTGCTCTAGATAGTTAATGAAGACTGCCGGCAATAAATAATGAGGGGAACGAACCACAGAGAAACAAAGGACACAGAGATCGATCACTACTATATAAGTCAAACTTATCACACAAAGAATAGGAGAGTCCAGTAGCTTTAAGAGCATCAGCCATGAGTTGATCATCAATGACAGTGTTAGTTCTCATAGTATCCCTATTTGTGTATAGTAGATTAAACCTCTTGCATAATTAATTTGTGAGGGTTCAAAAATGAGAAAAAAGGTTAAATTTTGTCAAGAAATTGCTGGAAGTTTTCTAAAGCCACTTGACTTAAAGACAGAATTGTGCATAGTAGAAGTAGGCGGAGAGAAGATTGGACGATTACAAGCAACTGAATTACCTATGGAAAACCAACTTTTGCAGCGAATCACCCTCGATTTAAATATCTGTCATGGCAAACCTTGCCTTCGAGGATTGCGTTATCCTGTTGAATTTATCCTAGAATTACTTAGTTCTGGCATGAGTATCGAAGATATTTTAGCCGACTACGATGATTTGGAACGGGAGGATATTCTAGCGGCGTTATTGTTTGCCACTCGATTAACTCAGGTAAAAAGCATCTACCAAATTGCACCATGAAGTTTTTAGTCGATGCCCAATTGCCAGTTCGTTTAGCTCGTTTTTTGCAAGCTGCTGGTCATGATACAATTCATACTAAAGATTTACCCCAACAAAATGCCACGACAGATGCAGAAATTAACGCTCTTTCAATTCAACAAAATCGAATTGTCATTACCAAAGACAGAGATTTTCTTGATTCATTTTTAATTAGTCAAGAACCTTATAAGCTTCTGCTAGTGACTACGGGTAACATTACGAATGTTGAATTAGAAGCATTATTTCAGAATAATCTAACCCAAATAGAAGCACTTTTTACTCAACATTCCTTAATAGAAATGAGTCGCAACTCAATCATCGTTCATCATTAGTAGTAGGACAAACTGAAATTAGCTTTAAGTGCTTCACAAAAGGAATAAAATCTTTATCTGAAAAAAGGAGCGGAAGATTATTTTCAATACAAAAGGAGGCAATAATAACATCAGCAGTTTTTCTAATAGTTATCCCC
>NZ_JADEXI010000440.1:0-3951 GCF_015207185.1 Microcystis sp. LEGE 08355
ATTAAGGGGGGATTCGTACCCCCCTTATCAAGGGGGAATTAAGGGGGGATCTGCACCCCCCTTATCAAGGGGGGATTAAGGGGGGATCCATCTTCAATTTAATTATAAATACTTACTTATTATAAAAGAGAACGATAAGCTTTTATAGTAGCTTGTGCGGTTTTTTGCCAAGAGAATTTTGCCGCTTGTTTTTTTCCTTTCGTGATTAATTCTTGACGGAGAGAGGTATCACTAATAACTTGATAGATTGCTGCGGCAATTTCTAGGGGATTATCGGGATTAATTAATATTGCCGAGTCTCCGGTGACTTCGGGTAAGGATGCAGTATTAGCAGTTACCACGGGACAACCTAAAGTCATCGCTTCTAAAACTGGTAATCCAAAACCTTCATAAAAAGAAGGATAGACAAAAACATCGGCTTTTTGATAATAATCCGCAACTAAGTCATCAGCAAGATAATCAAGATGTTGAATACTATCTCGAAAGGGAGACTGAGATATTTTATCGAAAATTGGTTCATACTTCCATCCTTTTTTGCCAATCAGAATCAGATTATGGTCTAATTTATACCTGTCCTTGAGATAGTTAAAAGCGGTGATGAGATTAATAATATTTTTTCGTGGTTCTAGGGTACTAACAAAGAGTAAATAGGGTTTAGTGATAGTTCGGGATGAGGGAGGATTGGGGAGAGAAGAATAACGACTTGCGAGGGGAGTAACAAAAATTTTCTCTGGGTTCACATCTAAATATTCGATAATATCTCGTTTGGTACTTGCGGAGTTAGCAATAACTAAATCTGTCCATTGTAGAGATTGTTTAATCCGTTGGGTGTAGGTTTTGACAATCCCCGTGACAAACTCAGGATATTTAATAAAAGTAACATCATGAATAGTCATAACTTTGCGACTCTGACGACAAGGATACACCACATGATCCAATCCGTGGAGAATATCGGGAGAATCAAGAAAGTTTTCTAGATAGGAAATTAGAGGATTAGGAAATCGGGTTAAGATATTGCTAAGACTGACGGGAATTGGTAAACATTTAACCTCTGGATAGGATTGTAGTTTTTCAGGAATAGAAAGATTACCCCGCAGCCAGTTTTTTACCGATGGTTGAAAACAGAGGGACAGGGAAAAGTTTTCTTGGTTTTGTAATTTAGCTAATTCGGCAATCAGATGATAAGCATATAATCCAATTCCACTAGGATTCTGTCTTATCGGTGTACCATCAACTAAAATTTTAAGCATTTGCGGTTAGATGAGATTGACGGGATAGATATTTTAAAAATTACACATTTAATTGTCAATTTTGCTCGGTTAGGACAAGATTAAAATCGGCAATAAACTCCACCCTAATAGTTAATGTTACCCTATAGCGTCCCTAAATAGCAGCTTTTTTGGGCTAGGTTACGGTGAATACTTAATTTATCGGGCAATTTTTTCGATTATTGTCCCCTCACCTACCCTATTACTATGATTGTCAACGGGTACTTATAAGCTAAGACCTATTTTAATAGGCTATCCTTAGATTAGCTGCATCTCCTTGAAGAGAAACACTGTAATTAGTTATAATCAGGGAACAATAGCTTCCCCGTACTTGTGGTGAGCGGAGATTTCTGAAAAGTTATCTCAGGGATGAAGTAGTCCCCTACAGAACCACTAACATCGGGTAATACCGAAAAATACTGATTAACTAATGTTTTCACTATGTTTAATCGTTTAGTATCTTTTAAATCCCTAGAAGGCCATGAAGGTGAGGTTAAATGTCTAACTTTTTCCCAAGATGGTCAATTTTTAGCTAGTGGAGATAACGAGTTAACTGTTATTGTTTGGGATTGGCAAAAAAATCAAAAATTTAGTTTACAAGGACATGAAAAAGCCGGTTGGTGGGACAAGGGAGTTAATTCTGTTGCTTTTAGTCCCTGTCAAGGATTTTTGGTTAGTGGAGGAGATGATCAAACCCTAAGAATTTGGTCACTAGAAACTAAAAAATTAATCTCTACCTTAACGGGACACCAAGATAAAGTTACAGCAGTAGCTGTTCATCCCGATGGGGAAATTATTGCTAGTGGCAGTGAAGATAAAACGGTGAAAATATGGTCAGTAAAAACTGGAGAAATTCTTTCTACTTTACAAGGTCATAGCGATAAAGTTCTAACAGTTAAATTTAGTCAAAATGGTCAACTTTTAGCCAGTGGTGGCGGCGAAAATGACAAAACGGTAATTATCTGGAATCTGGTAGAAAAAAGCAGTATTACCTTAAAAGGTCATTCCGATTGGTTTGGAGGTATTTTATCGGTAGATTTCGGCAGTAATAACAAATTTTTAGCCAGTGGCAGCAAAGACAAAACTATTAAAATCTGGGATATTAAAAGAGGTACAGAGGCAAAAACTCTCAGCGAACATAGTGATCATATCAATTCAGTTAGTGTTAGTCCTAATAATCAACTATTAGCCAGTGGTGGTGATGATAAAAGCTTAAAATTATGGGATTTAAAAGCAGGAAAAGCCATTATTTCTATTCCCCATCCCCAGAAAATCTATTCCGTTTGTTTTAGTCCTGATGGTAATTATATCGCCACGGCCTGCCAAGACAAAATCGTTAGAGTTTATGCCACTTCCGAACTACAATCTTTAGCAAGTTGAACAATCTTTGAGCGGGTGCATCTCATTTTTGTAAATCTACTAAGTTGGGATTTTTAAAGGCAAACTATCTGCCAAAATTGATCGTTACTTCCGATTTTATTACTCAATCCCGACTCTTGGGGAGTTCTACCCCCCAAACCCCTAGGGTTGATTCATCGTAGGGTTGATTCATCGTAGGGTTGATTCATCGTAGGGTTGATTCATCGTAGGGTTGATTCATCGTAGGGTTGATTCATGAATCAACCCTACCCGAACCCCGGAGCGCATGAGCTTTTCGGTGGGATGCTTACACGCAGCTGCTGATATATTTGTAATAATTTAAGAGTCACTCTTAATTGCTGATTGTCGATATTTCTGCAAATGTGATAGTCAATCCGGTTATTAAAAACTGATTATTTATTCCCCTTTGCATGAGTGCCTGTCCTGATATGTAGCCTGTACTCAACGGATTTAGTATAATTATCCACTAGAGATCGCTGCCAGTTTGTTCCTCTCGGAAGTAAAGCTGATATAATTGACAGCTAGGCTGGGCTAGATCGCCTTTTAACTGAATTAAACCCATACTTTCCAGTTTATAGGCAGTAATCGGTTCTAATCGCGCTCCCTTATCGGAAGAATTAACCACTTCCCCCATCGCTGTCAATAATTCCGGCTGTTTTTGCAGATTATCCCAGTGATGACGCAGGTGTGCCGCATAAATTCCCCCTTGGGTAGCAGCATTAGGGAGAATATTTTTTTCCCCGCGCACCTGCGCTTCCAGGGCCAAACGGCTAAGATAGGGATGACCAGCAACTAGAGCGATTAAATCGCCAAGAAAACGCTGATTATCCTCATTTTTAGGCAATCCGTAGCTACTAGCCAAGTTTTCCAGTTGTTCGAGGCTAAAACCGGGTAATTTAATCGCACGACCGACATTAAAGGGAGATTGATTAGCGTCCAATTGAATATAGATTTCCGTGGAATTAGCAATCGCTAACCGCAAATTCTGCCAGATTTCTAAATTATTAGCTTCTTCGTGCCAACAGCGCAAAAGCGGCAGAAAATCCCTAGCGATGTCCGGATACTCGAAAATTCTGTCTAAATTATCTAGGGCCAAAAAAACAGGCCCGTTAATCTTTTCCAAAAGATAGGACTGAAAATAGGTTTGACAACTGATTAAACTGCCAAATAGTTCCTCATCCCAATATTCATCTAATTGAGGCTTTAAACCCAATTCTCGGCTGACATTTGCCGAAAACCAGCGACAAAATCGGTCCAAACTGGCAAACATCGCCTTTTCTGCCACTTGACAATTAATATAAAC
>NZ_JADEXI010000441.1:0-3940 GCF_015207185.1 Microcystis sp. LEGE 08355
AGCGACCATAAGACCAGAACAGAGTAAATCTGGGGCGGCAGGTGCGAAAAATCCTTCGGGAAAGAAGCAGAAACCTAAATCGTGAGGTTTGGGAATCACCGTCCGTTCACGGCGGTGAGGATGTCAAGTTCAACCAGAGTACTTGTAGGGAGAGGATCGGTAAATCTCGTGCTAGTAAAGTACTGATCAGAATCGTCATCGATTCGCCACCATTGACAGGTAAGAGAAAGGAGATTGCCTTGCGTAAATTTTGATAAACGGTGCGTCCTTCTTCCACAGCGGCCTTGATCGAGGCAAAGTTATCATCAGTGAGGAGCATATCAGCAGATTCCCTGGCGACTTCCGTTCCTCCTTTCCCCATGGCAATGCCGATATCGGCCTGCTTGAGAGCCGGCGCATCATTGACACCATCGCCCGTCATGGCCACGATTTCTCCTTGAGACTGAAGTACTTCCACCAGTTGCAGTTTTTGGGTAGGGGCAACCCTGGCAAATACCGATCCATCGACCACCGCTTGGGCCAGTTGATGATTATCCATTTGCGCTAATTGTTTTCCCTCAAATGCTAAGACTTGTGTTGCCGTTTTAATGCCCATCCGTTCCGCGCTCGCAACGCGCTCGCTACGCGAGATCGCCCGCGCCGTGACAAGATGATCACCGGTAATCATCTTGACCCGAATCCCGGCACTTTGACAGGCATGAACGGCAGCGATCGCCTCTGGACGAGGCGGGTCAATCATGCCCTGTAATCCTAGAAACACCAAGCCTGTTTCGATATCCTCATGGTCGATAGAATGCTGATGGGTCGCGGCTGCTTTTTTGGCGAAGGCAAGCACCCGTAAACCCTGCTCTGCCATCGTTTCTACCGCTTGCTCGATCTGTTCGACGTTCAGCGCGGTCATCTGACCATAGCGATCGATCATCTGGCAACAACGACGCATCAGGGACTCAACCGATCCCTTAACATAGATCAGACGAGGTATGCCATCATGCAGGGTTGCCATGTATTGGTACTCAGATTCAAAGGGAATTGCATCCAATCGTGGGGTTAAAGACAATAGCCCCAATTGACTGAGACCTGCTTTGGCAGCGGCCGCAATCAGCGCCCCTTCCGTAGGATCCCCCACCACTGACCAATCTTCTCCCGTTTGTTTTAGCTGGGAGTCATTACAAAGCAAACCAGCTACCAGACAATCCCCCAGGGCCGGCGGTAATTCCTCTGCAAACGGGCTGCCAGGGTTGCCATCGGTAATCAGACTAATTTCGCCCTTGGGACTATAGCCACCACCACTAACGGCGTAATATTGCCCCTCGGTATAAATGGACTGTACAGTCATTTGATTTTCCGTTAGGGTTCCAGTTTTGTCGGAACAAATGACGGTCGCACTCCCCAATGCTTCCACTGCGGGCAGTTTACGAATAATCGCATGACGACGGGCCATGCGGTTGACCCCAATGGCCAAGGTAATCGTTACCACTGCCGGCAGCCCTTCCGGAATCGCACTCACTGCGAGGGCAACGGCAGCTTCAAACATATCGATCCAAGATTTCCCCCGTCCTAACCCGATGGTAAAGGTCAAGGTTGCTAGGGTCAAAATTGCGTAGAGTAGGGTGCGGCTAAATTGGGCAAATTTACGGGTCAGGGGTGTGCTAAGGCTGACTCGGCTTTCCATCGACTGGGAAATCTGCCCCACTTCGGTGGCATTGGCCGTGGACACAACGATCCCTTTGCCCTGTCCAAAGGTAACGAAACTCCCTGCGTAGGCCATGTTTGTCCTTTCTGCTAGGGGCGTATCCCCGGGTAAGGGTTCGATCGCTTTTGACCCGGGCAAGGATTCCCCAGTCAAGGCAGACTCATCCACCTGCAAATTGCGGACTTTCAGCAGCCTCAAGTCCGCTGGTACTTTATCCCCCGATACCAATAAAACGATATCTCCCGGCACCAAATCCCGAGATGGAATCCGCAGGGTTTGTCCCTCTCGCAACACCGTCGCTTCTGTGGTTACGGCTTTGGCCAAGGAAGCGATCGCACCTTCCGCCTTAGCTTCCTGCACATAGCCAATAATGGCATTGATCAGGGTAACTCCCCAAATCACCGAGGCATTCGTCCAAGACCCTAAAAATGCCTTAATAGTACCCGCAAGCAGGAGAATATAGAGTAGCGGCTGATGAAATTGCTGCAAAAATCTCAACCAAGCTGGTTTCCCTGGCTTAAATCGCAGTTCATTCGGGCCATATTTTTCGTAGCGACTGGCCACTTCTTCTGCTGATAAGCCCGTTGACCCATCGCTGGTCAAGTATTCAATCACCTCTGGTTGAGAAAGTTGATGATACAACGGCAACGATAATTGAACTGGCATCATGCTCGACCATATTTAGGGTTTGCGGCAAAAAGTTTTTCCTGGGGACAGGGTGTGGGGAAGTGGGGAAGTGGGGAAGCTGTCTTATCACCCTATTACCCCAAAACCCTATCACCCTATTTATTTCCTGACGACTGACGACCGACGACCGACGACCGACTGCTGCCGACCTTAAGCTCTCGTCTTATTTTGATAATAGTCGCGGGTTCCCTTGGCATCTAGGGCTTCTCCGAGACGATCAATAGCGTGGGCGTAGGCGGCGGTACGCAGAGATATATCGAATTCCTGGGCGAAAGACCAGACTTTTTCGGCTTCTGTCACCATTCTTTCTTTTAAGCGCTCATTGATCTCGTTTAATTGCCAATAAAGACCGCTGCGATTTTGCACCCATTCAAAATAACTCACCGTTACCCCACCGGCGTTAACCAAAATATCGGGGAAAACGAGAATCCCTTTTGAGTCTAAAATGCGATCGGCTTCTGAGGTAGTGGGACCATTGGCCACTTCAAAGATATATTTTGCCCGCACGCGATCGGCATTTTCGGCGGTAATTTGGTTTTCTAGGGCGGCTGGAATCAAAACATCCACATCTAGGGCTAATAATTCTTCATTACTAATCGCCTCGTGTTCTACGATATTACAGACGGTATCCTGACAGTAAATAGCAGTAATTCCGCGATGTTCCTGTTTATACTGACGAATACTGGCAATATCTAGGCCTTTTTCCCGATAAATGCCGCCCTGGGAATCACTTACCGCCACCACTTGATAACCGGCTTTGGCGAGGAGATCCGCCACTACGGCCCCAGCGTTACCGAATCCCTGGACGGCAACGGTAGTATTAGCTGGTTTTTTGTCTAATTTCGGCAAAAGAGAATGAATAACATGAAAAGCCCCCGTTCCTGTCGCCGTATCGCGACCGCGACTGCCTCCCATGGTTAAAGGTTTCCCCGTCACCACCGCCGGACTAATTTTACGCTGAATGATGCTGTACTGGTCCATCATCCAACCCATGATCATCTCGTTGGTATAGACATCGGGGGCAAGAATATCGACATCGGGGCCGATAAAGTCGGCTATACCCTCGATATACCCCCGGCTAAGGCGTTCTAACTCAGCTTTTGACAATTCTTTCGGATTGAGGGTAATACCGCCCTTAGCCCCACCAAAGGGCAAATCCAGCAGGGCGCATTTAAAGGTCATCCAAAAGGCCAGGGACTGCACCTCATCAATGCTGACGTTGGGATGATAGCGCACCCCTCCTTTGCCAGGGCCGCGGGTGTCATCGTAGCGGACGCGGTAGCCTTGGAAGATTCTTAAAGTGCCGTTGTCCATACGGACGGGTATGGAGATACTGAGACTAGCTTTGGGATATTTTAACCGCTCGATCGCATCATCGGAAATGGAGACATACTTAAGAGCCCGTTCTAGGCGACTGCTGGCATCAGTAAAGAGTGATTTCGACATGATTTTTTTCCCCCTATCTATCCCCATTAGAACACGGGAAAACAGTATATTTCGCTACAGTTTATTTTTCTTAATTAACCATGGACGGGAATTGCCGACAAGTGTTCTCAAACA
>NZ_JADEXI010000442.1:0-3940 GCF_015207185.1 Microcystis sp. LEGE 08355
ATCAGTTATCAGTTATCAGTTATCAGTTATCAGTTATCAGTTATCAGTTATCAGTTATCAGTTATCAGTTATCAGTTATCAGTTATCAGTTATCAGTTATCAGTTATCAGTTATCAGTTATCAGTTAATTTTTTTCTGGTTTTGTTTGTGGCTATATGCTGCCCGGTTTTCGGATTATTATGACTATTCCGATCGCCACTTTAAGAGAAGTAGCTTTAAAGGCAACTCTCCAAACAGAAACTAACGATCAGATCGTACAAATGCCTGTATATAAACTCTTTAAACAGGGAGGAATTAATTCACCTAATGCTATACCCGATCCCCAAATTATTGCTACTTTAACCGAGATTATCACTAAGCGCATCGATCCCGCTTTAATCGATCCTGACACCCTCGAAAAAATTTGTCTTTATAGTGGGGGAGTGTTACAAGAATTAATTCGCATTACTAATGATTGCTGTCGGGTTTGTTTGCGATCAGTTCGTCGTTATCCTGATGATAATGCCCTAAAAATTAATCAAGCTGTTTTAGAACAATCAATCACAGAACTTAGTCTCGATTTTGCTGAAAGTATCGGTACAGCAGATGAGGAAATTATTAAAACTGTTTATGAAAAGTCAAAACCGAAGTATCTCAAGGATCAAAATTTTCTAGATCTGTTGCATGGTTTATATATTTTGGAATACCGCAATGGCGATCTCTGGTATAATGTGCATCCGATTATCCGCTATCCGATTGTGGTTGAGTTAATGAAAAAAAGAGGAACAATTTGAATGGGATAAATAAGTAGTTATAATTAAATTGAAGATGGATCTCCCCTTGATCCCTAGGGTTGATTCATAGTAGGGTTGATTCATGAATCAACCCTACCCAAACCCCCCGTTGGGGACGCAAGCGCCGTCCCCAAACCCTGGAGCGCATTAGCTTTTCGGTGGGATGCTTACACGCCGCTGTTCATACATTTGTAGCAGTTTAAGAGTGACTGATAATTGCTGATTATCGCTATTTCCGAAAATGTGAGATACACCCAAACCGAGCGACTTTTAATGCAAGTTTTAAGTAAGCGCCAATTCAGACTTAAATTGTTGGCGAAGTTTCGCTAAAATGAAGGTAATTAGTCAACATAAGAGGTCAAAATTATGACTTTAGCCAAGGTAAAAAATCTGTATGATCAAGATTTTGCTTTGTGGATAGAGAAGACGGTTAAGCAATTAAAATCTGGGGATTTATCTCAGGTTGATTTGGAGAATTTAATCGAGGAGGTGGAATCTTTGGGAAGACGAGATAAAAGGGAACTTAAAAACCGTTTAATTACATTATTTGAACAGGGTTTAAAACGCCGTTATCTTCTTTTGTACGACTGTTATCGAGGTTGGGAAGTAACAATTAAACGCTGTCAATCGAAGTTAAAATATATCCTTAAAGATTCCCCTAGTTTATGCAGTTTTTTGACAGATATTTGTGATAATTGTTATCAGGAAGCGGTGGAGAATATGCGAATCGAATATGATGCTAGTTTTCCCGATGTTTGTCCTTTTTCTAAGGATATTGATGGCTTATTAAATCATAAGTTTTGGGAAAGTTAAACTTTGATACTAAATCGGTTGAGGAGAGGCAAGAGGCGGAATAAATAATCAGTCTTTAATAACCAGATTTAGTGTGATTTTCAAGAAATTAATTTAAGTTTAACAGGGAGAAAAATTATGACTTTAGCCAAGGTAAAAAATCTGTATGATCAAGATTTTGCTTTGTGGATAGAGAAGACGGTTAAGCAATTAAAATCTGGGGATTTATCTCAGGTTGATTTAGAGAATTTGATCGAGGAGGTGGAATCTTTGGGGAAAAGTCAACCCAAAGCGGTCGATAATTTTTTAACTCGTTTATTAGAACATTTATTAAAACGTTGTTATGTGGTTCTTCCCGATTGTTATCGAGGGTGGGAAATTGAAATTAGAAATTTTCGCAAGGAGTTGAAGAAGGAATTTAAGTATTCTCCTAGTTTGAAAAGGTTTATGATCGAGATTTTAGAAGAATGTTATCGAGAAGCTTTAGAAGCGGTGAAAGAGGATTATCCGGACTCTAATTTTCCCGATGTTTGTCCTTTTTATAAGGATATTGATGCCTTATTAAATCATAAGTTTTGGGAAGATGAAAAATATGTCAAACTCTAATCTTTGGGGGGAATTGCCATCACTTGATTATCATTAATCACAACCAATTTACCGCCCAATTTTTCGATATTTTCCTTAGCTAACCTGCGGGTTTCTTCGTATTGGCTATTTATCCAGACTAACATCCAAGCACCGACTCTAGGAGCGCGACTATCGGGATTAGTTTCTAAAAATTTCACCGTTCCCCTAGCGGATTTTTCGATAAATTCATTACCGGCAATTTTTGCCCAATCGGCGGCCATTTGATAGGATTTTTTCGCCGCGGGAATATCACCTAAAAATAATAGTTCATCCACTCCTTTATATAACCAAAGAAAATAGGCATCGGTGACATCAGGAGTGATTTTTGATAAACCTTTATTCATAATCTCAATCGTTCTTTCGGGTTTACCAGCATTGAGGGAAGAAGCGACAGACATCATCAAATAGGCGCGGACAAATTTTGGGTCATTTTTGGTGACAATTTCCATAAAATCGGGACTTAAACCGTAACCAGTTTCCCTACGAGCATCCACATCGCCATAGTATTGTATAAACTGTAACATTGACCAATTGGCTAACATATTATTAAAGCCAAAGGAAGGTATATTTTTTAATAACTCAACCTGAGCATTTTCTAGACGAGACTCTTGACGATAATTTCTATCTAATAATTTTTCTTTGGTCAAGGTTTTCACCTTTTCCTGTTGCATTTCCACAATAGCCATAATTAGTCCACCGATGACGGCGACTAAACCAAGAGTTTTAAGTAAGGATAGATTGAGAGATTTTTTTACGCCTAACATATCTTCAAATAAAAGTCAATAATCAGTAACGTAAGTAGCTGGTTTTAATTAAATTAAAACATGGATTTTAGGTTCGATCCCCCCTGCCCCCCTTGATAAGGGGGGTGCCGATAGGCGGGGGGATCTCCCCTTTATCCCCCCTTAATAAGTAGGGTTAATTCATGAATTAACCCTACCATCGCGGTTAATTCATGAATTAACCCTACGATGAATTAACCCTACGATGAATTAACCCTACGATGAATTAACCCTACGATGAATTAACCCTACGATGAATTAACCCTACGATGAATTAACCCTACGATGAATTAACCCTACGATGAATTAACCTACAAATCACGACCTTCATACATAATTATAACCATTTACTTATCAACAAAAATAAAAGATTTTTGGGGTTATTTTAATTAATTTCAATGCCATCAACACAGCTAAGAACACCGGCGGAATTACTGGTAGAAACATTATCGTCTAAAGGAGTGTCATCCTCACAAACAATACCAGTATAGGCCCCGGCTGCCGTTTGTCCAGCCGCTCCAGCATAATTTTTAATATCGTCATCAAATTCAGGCACTGCATTCGCTCGATAGGCGGTTCCAAAAGCATCGGGGGTTTCTACTTGGCTGATATTATAAAATGTTAGGGAAATAGTGGCAGCTTCCAGAGATAGTTCAGATAAAGTAGCAAAAGTCCCTTTTTCATAACGATAACCCTGTTGGGCGCGATTGATTAATCCCAGTGCTTCGCGCGCTTCTGCTTGCCTACCCTTAGCGATTTGTCCCAAGAGAGTGGGTAAACTGATGGCAGCGAGAACCCCCAATAAAATCACCACTACTAACAATTCTATTAGAGTAAAACCCCTCGCTTTTTTTTCCTGTGATTTGATTGCTGAAAAAAGAAGGTATTTCATGGTTAGGCACTGGCAATGTTGACTATATTTTGGGTGTTGGGGTGTTGGGGTTTTAGGGTGTTGGGGTGTTGGGG
>NZ_JADEXI010000443.1:0-3934 GCF_015207185.1 Microcystis sp. LEGE 08355
ATATAAAAAACCCTTGACAAATATCGACTTTTACCCAGTGGCGATCGATTTTGGTGGTGCTAGTCAAGATTTTCACATTGGCCGAGGTGCGATCGCTACGACCGGAGCATTACGGGGATTGGAAACAGTGCAGAAAAAACTGGGAAAATTGCCCTTTGCCGTGGTAGCGGAACCAGCGATCGAATATGCTCGTCAAGGCTACATTTTGAGCCAATATAACGGCTTTTGCCTGGGTTTACTCGCTTCGATCCTGCTCAAAGATAGAGAGGGTTTAAAAGTCTATGCTCCCCAAGGAAAACTCCTCCAAGCTGGCGATCGCTGTGTGATGAGGGATTTTGCCAACACCTTAGAGGAATTAAGCAAAAAAGGTGTAAAAGACTTTTATGAGGGAGAAATCGCCCACCAAATCGCCAAAGATATGCAGGAGGGCGGTTATCTTACCCTAGAGGATTTAAGTCATTACCAAGTCATTGAGAGAAAACCCCTAAAAAGCCAATATCGAGGTTACGAAATCCTGACTAATCCGCCTCCTAGTTCTGGAGGAATTCTCCTGGCTTTTGCCCTAAAATTACTAGAAACAGTCAATTTATCGGCTTTAGAGCATCTGGGAGCCAAACATCTGCAAATTTTAACGGAAGTGATGGCCTTAACCAATCAAGCTCGGGCCCAAGGCTACGATAATTTTATCCATCAGGAGGGAATCGAAGATAAGTTCCTCTCACCAGAATTTTTAGGCAAATATCCCAATAAATGGGGCAGTACCACCCATATTAGTGTTATCGATGGGGAAGGTAACGCCGCCAGTGCCACCTTTTCCAACGGCGAAGGATCGGCTTATACCGTGCCGGGGACGGGAATTATGCTCAATAATATGATCGGGGAAGCGGACTTAAATCCCTTTGGTTTTCACAATTGGCCCGTTGATCGTCGTTTATCCTCAATGATGTCGCCGACGATGATTTTAGAGGAAGAAAAGCCGCGATTTGTTCTCGGTTCTGGGGGTTCCAATCGCATTCGCACCGCTATTTTACAGGTTATTAGCAATTTAATCGATTTTCGGCAATCTCTACCCTATGCGATCGCTGCCTCGCGCATACATTGGGAAAATCAACAATTAGGAATTGAACCTTTAGAAGATCGGGAAAATCTGCTCAAAAATCTGGTTTTACCCGCAAATACTCAAGTATCCCTATGGCAAGAACAAAATATGTTTTTTGGGGGTGTACATGGGGTGGCAGTGAATGATCGGGGGGAATTAACCGCTACGGGCGATCCGCGTCGGGAGGGAGTAGGATTAGTGATGGGGGATTTTTAGATAATGGGTACAACTTGCAGGCGTAACCCAAGTGCTTGCAAAACCTTAAGAACTGTAGCAAACTCACCGATTACCCCGATTCGACAAAGATTTATAGAGACTCTCCCGTCCCAAACCCGTCTCGCGAGCAATATGAGTCATCCCTTGAGAACGAGCAATATCGCCTAATGCTGCCACTACTAAGCTAGGATCGCCATCTTCGAGGGCAGCTTCCAGATAAGCAGCGATATCTTCTTTTGTTTTCAAATGATCTGCTGCATCCCAAGGATAAGTCTGAATTGTAGCCATAGAGAACCTCCTATCAGTATTGGGCTAAATCTAATGCCGTTTTGATGTCTCGTTCCAAATCAATCGAATCTGATTGTAGCCGGTGCTTAAAAGACGGTGGCTTTCATGCTCCCGTGTTACTATCGGTAATTAGTAATCGGCCAACATAGTGGTGTGAGCTTGTTTACTTCTTATCGTTTACTATTTACTTTCGAGATACTCATGTTGCTCTTGCGTTATGGTATTACCGTGAGTGCGGTGCTTGGGTTGATTTTCTTGGCTGAATCCTCGGTTAAGGCACAAACTCAGTCCGCTGCCGATTTATTGAAGAAACCCCGACCTACTGCCAATCCAGTTTCTCAATTACCCGGTCCATCGGCGGCACCGGCAACCACGGAAGCGGATCCCAAAGCCCCCAATTATCTTAATCCTAGTGGCAATCCCCTAATTTTTCCCACCAAACCAGATGAGGTGGGAATTAGGGTAGTACAACCGATCACCTTAAATCAAGCGATCGAATTAGCTTTAAAAAATAATCAGACCTTACAGACAGCCCGGGTCGATTTAGAAATCGCTCGCGCCCAATTAAAGGAACAACAGGCGGCTTTATTACCCACGGCCCAAGCGGAAACCAGTCTCACTCAAGATCAATCGGCAGTTGCCCAAAGACAGAATGAGTTGGCTCGTCAACAGGGAATCCCAGCCACTACACCTGAAGATAGTACCAACTTTCAGGGTAGTGTTAGCATCGTCTATGGGGTTTATACAGGGGGTGAACGGACAGCCCAGATCAAAAGGGCCGAAAAAGTGATCCGGCAACGGGAATTAGAGGTGGAACGAGTCTCGGAACAAACTCGTTTTGATGCCACCGATGCCTATTATGAATTGCAGAGGGGTGATGCTCAGGTAGCGATCTCCCAAGCTGCGATCGAAGATGCTAGTCAAAGTTTACGGGATGCACAATTATTGGAGCAAGCGGGACTAGGAACCCGATTTGCTGTCCTACAGGCGGAAGTTGACCTCGCTAACGCTAACCAAGACTTAACCCGGGCGATTTCTACCCAGCGTATTTCCCGACGGCGACTGGCACAGATATTGAGTGTCGGTCAGCACATCGAGTTAACCGCTGCCGATGAGATTCGCGAGGCGGGAACTTGGGGCTTAAGTCTTGATGATAGTATCGTTTTGGCCTATAAAAATCGCGCGGAATTAGAACAACAACTCTTACAACGGGAAATTAGCGCAGAAGACCGCTCGATCGCCATTTCGGCGGTGATTCCCCAAGTGGACCTTTTGGGCGAGTATAATGTTCTTAACGATCTCAGTGATGATGCCGGTTTTGGCGATGGTTTTAGCGTCGGCGGCCGGATTCGTTGGACTTTCTTTGATGGTGGTCGTGCTTTTGCTCGCGCCCGTCAAGCGGAAAGAAACATCGATCGCGCCGATACGGAATTCTCCCTCCGTCGCAATGAAATTCGCCTTCAGGTGGAGGAATCTTACTATAATTTGATTTCTAACCAAGAAAACATTAAAACTTCGCAAAAAAGCATTGAATCCGCCACGGAAAGTCTGCGATTAGCCCGTTTACGCTTTCAGGCCGGTGTGGGAACCCAAACGGACGTGATCAACTCCCAACGGGATTTAACCGATGCCAGAAGTCGTTATCTACAGGCGATCGTTGATTACAATAAATCCTTAAATAGTCTCCAGCGAGCGATTAGTAATTTACCAGACAATCGTTTGTTTGAAGTGCGTTAATTGTGGGATTTATCGAGGTGTGGTGTGGGGGGAGATGGCCAAATCTCCCCTATTTTAACGAGTTTGGATAATTCTAATCTGTTGTTCCCGCAATCGCTGCATGGTGGGAGTTTCCTGTAGCTCTTGCACCTGCGGACGCAGATTATTACAACCAGAGGAATTAATGCTACCGCATTGATTTTCGATCGTGTTCAGTCGCCGCTGCTCGATTTGGGGACTGGTACGAAAGTTTAATTGCTGATTGTATTGGGGATATTTTTGGTAAGCGCAGGATTCAGCCCCCGCTAAACAACGCTCACTGATAGGCAATTGGGCCACGACTAGGTTGCCGCTAACGCCAACCCAACCCAGACCCAGAAACAAACCTGATAATAAAGAATTTTTAGTGATCATCGCCAATATACCTCGGTGATCAAAAAATGTAATCTCAGCATTGGCGGCCATGACGGTAATTACCCGGCAGACTCTCGATCATCGGAAATTTTGGGTCTGAAACCCCGCCGTTCTAGGTTGGCTTTACGTTAGAATTAAAAGGCCAGTCTCGAAAACCAAGTGGACGGCGCAGCACCTTGAAAACTCGGCTTAGGGGGTTCC
>NZ_JADEXI010000444.1:0-3931 GCF_015207185.1 Microcystis sp. LEGE 08355
CCCCCCAAAGGCTTGGATTGAGTGATAAAATCGCAAGTAATACGGCCATCCGTTGAGTATAAGCTACATATCAGGAGAGGCACTCATGCAAAAGGGGGAATAAATAATCAGTTTTTAATAACCAGATTTAGTATAAAAATATATTCTTATGAAAAGCATTGTTTTAATTGTTGGCTTTGAAACCTTTAACACCAATTTATATCGGCAATCGGGCCTGTTGGCTAGTTCTAAATGTCCCGATTTAGAAGTAAAAGTATTCAGCGATAAATCCTTGACGAGCGAACCGGAAATAGTCGAGCAAGCTTTAGCCACTGCCGACGTTTTTTTTGCTAGTTTGATCTTCGATTATGATCAAGTTACTTGGCTGCGGCAACGAGCAGCACAGATTCCGATTCGCTTAGTTTTTGAGTCTGCTTTAGAGTTAATGAGTTTAACCCGTTTGGGAGAATTTGCCATCGGGGATAAACCAAAAGGAATGCCAAAACCAATTCAATTTATCTTAAGTAAATTTTCCAGTGGCAAGGAAGAAGATAAGTTAGCCGGTTATCTCAGTTTCCTCAAAACTGGTCCGAAACTGCTGAAATTTATTCCCGCTAAAAAAGTTCAAGATTTGCGTAATTGGTTAATTATTTACGGTTATTGGAATGCGGGAGGAACCGAAAATGTTGCCGCTATGTGTTGGGTAATTGCCCAAAAATATCTAGGATTAAAAGTACAGGAAATACCCGAAGTTATCGAAACTCCCAATAAGGGACTATTACACCCTGATTATCAGGGTTATTTTCTCACTCCCCAAGAATATTTGAGTTGGTATAAAAAAAATAAATCTCTTGATAAACCAGTGGTGGCACTGCTGCTTTATCGGAAGCACGTTATCAGTAAATTGCCCTATATTAATCAATTAATCCGTCATTTTGAAACGGCTAATTTAATTCCCCTACCCGTGTTTATTAACGGAGTGGAAGGCCATACAATTGTTCGGGATTGGTTAACCACAGACTACGAAATTCAGCAAAGAAAAAAAGGAATCATTGAAACTCCTTCTTTGAGTGAAGATGCGGTGACAGTAGATGCAATTGTCTCGACGATTGGCTTTCCTTTGGTGGGGGGTCCCGCGGGTTCTATGGAAGCAGGAAGACAGGTAGAAGTGGCTAAACGAATTCTGTCCGCTAAAAATATTCCTTATCTTATCGCTGCCCCTTTATTGATTCAAGATATTTATTCTTGGACAAGACAGGGAATCGGTGGTTTACAGAGTGTGGTTCTATACGCTTTACCGGAATTAGATGGAGCAATTGATACGATTCCTCTGGGGGGATTAGTGGGGGAAACTATCTATTTAATCCCCGAAAGATTACAGCGTTTAACTGGACGTTTAAATAGTTGGATTAAGTTACATAAAACCCCTCCCCAAGAACGCAAAATAGCCATCATTCTCTATGGATTTCCCCCGGGTTATGGGGCAGTTGGTACGGCAGCTTTATTAAATGTTCCCCGGAGTTTAGTTAAGTTTTTACAAGCTTTACAAGCGCAGGGTTATAATCTGGGAACGATTCCCGAAGACGGGGAAGAAATTATTCAAAAAGTTAAATTTGCCGATGATGAAAATCTCTCTAAACACAATCGTTTATCGATAGAAACTTTAGAAAATTGGCTAGGTTATCTGTTAACCTCTCGCATTGAAAAACACTGGAAATCTCTGAAAGATGCGGAGATAAAAACTGTTGGCAACCAGTATCATTTAGGGGGAATTGAGTTAGGTAATATCTGGATTGGAGTGCAACCACCTTTAGGAATTGCTGGGGATCCGATGCGGTTAATGTTTGAAAAAGATTTAACTCCTCACCCTCAGTATGCAGCCTTTTATCAGTGGTTACAAAAAGATTTTAAGACCGATGCGATCGTTCATTTTGGTATGCACGGAACTGTCGAATGGCTGCCCGGTTCACCCCTAGGAAATACTGGTTATTCTTGGTCAGATATTTTATTAGGAGATTTACCGAATTTATATATTTATGCCGCTAATAATCCCTCGGAATCTATCCTAGCTAAACGTCGCGGCTATGGGGTGTTAATTTCCCATAATGTGCCTCCCTACGGACGAGCGGGATTATATAAAGAATTGATGATTTTACGAGATTTGATTGCAGAGTTTCGAGAAAATCCTGAGAAAAATTACGCTTTAAGAGATAGTATCCTCCAAAAGATTATTGATACAGGTATCTCTAAAGATTGTCCTTTTCTGGAAGCAGAAAAACAGGGAATAGAATTCACTTTAGAAAATGCCAAATTATTTAGCCGCTATGCACTAACCGATTATTTTGTCAAGGTGTATAATTACCTACAAATCGTCGAACAAAGACTATTTTCTTCGGGTTTACACACCCTAGGAACTGCTCCTAATCAGGAAGAATTAAAAGGTTATCTTGATGCTTATTTTACCGATTTATCTGAGCGAGAATTTCAGCAAATTATCGCTGATGAAGCAACCAATGAAAAGCTTAAAGAAGGCATTGCTATTAAAACTTTATTAGGACAAAATAGCGAAGAGTTAACTAATCTTTTGCGGGGATTAAATGGGGAATATGTACCCCCAGCGCCGGGGGGTGATTTACTCCGGGATGGTGCGGGAGTTTTGCCTACAGGACGCAATATACACGCTTTAGACCCCTACCGGATGCCTTCCCCCGCAGCCTACACCCGCGGACGAGAAATCGCCAAAAAACTGCTAGAACAAAACCTAACCGAAAAAGGAAAATATCCCGAAACTGTAGCGGTTTTACTCTGGGGATTAGATGTGATTAAAACTAAGGGTGAGTCCTTGGGTATTCTCCTAGAATTAGTCGGTGCGGAACCAGTGAAAGAGGGGACAGGAAGAATTGTCAGATATGAATTAAAACCTCTAGGGGAAATTGGACACCCGCGCATCGATATTTTGGCTAATTTATCGGGAATTTTTCGAGATACTTTTATCAATATTATCGAGTTATTGGATGATTTAATGCAGCGGGCAGCCGAGATAGAAGAATCGGAAAATGATAATTATATCCGTAAGCACTATTTAGCCTTAAAAAGTCAAGGAATTGACAATGCCAGCGCTCGTTTATTTTCCAATCCTGCCGGGGATTTTGGCTCTTTAGTTAATGACCAAGTAGTGGAGGGAAATTGGGACAATGACAACGAATTAGCAAAAACTTGGGAAAAGCGTAATGTTTTTAGTTATGGTCGTCAAGATAAGGGACAAGCGCGACCAGAAGTGCTACAACAGTTATTAAAAACCAGTGAAAGTATTATCCAAGAAATTGACTCGGTAGAATACGGTTTAACCGATATTCAGGAATACTACGGCAACACGGGAGGATTAAAATTAGCCGCAGAAAAACAAAGCGGTAAACGGGTAATGACGAGTTTTGTCGAGAGTTTTTCCAATGATACAACTCCCCGCAAATTAGAGGAGGTTTTGCGCTTAGAATACCGCAGTAAATTACTCAATCCTAAATGGGCCAACGCCATGGTTAATCAAGGTTCCGGTGGGGCCTACGAAATCTCCCAAAGAATGACCGCTTTAATTGGTTGGGGCGGTACGGCTAATTTTAGTGACGATTGGGTGTATGATCAGGCAGCCAATACCTACGCTTTTGATGCAGAAATGGCGGAAAAATTGCGTCAAGCTAATCCCGAAGCTTTCCGTAATATTGTCGGTAGAATGTTAGAAGCACAGGGTCGCGGTTTTTGGCAAGCAGACCCCGACAAATTAGAGAAATTACAGGAATTATATCAATTGACCGATGAAAAATTAGAAGGGGTTACTTAGGTTTTTTAGGCTGCATCTCATTTTTGTCAATCTACCAAGTTGGGATTTTTACGGGGACACTCTCGGCTAAAATCGGTCATTACTTCCGATTTTACCACTCAATCCAAGCCTTTGGGG
>NZ_JADEXI010000445.1:0-3917 GCF_015207185.1 Microcystis sp. LEGE 08355
TTTTTTTTCATTCATCAGCAGAGCTTATTAAATAAACCATGCAGAGAGAAAATATCTGGTATAATGGCACTCCTGCAAGGATTTACCTAGGGATAAGCCGATTTATGTTGCTAAGGTTATATTTTGATAAACTTTTGTCAAGTTAGCCAGATAATTAAGTTATTTTGTGATCAGTTAGGGTAGGGAGATGACTACAGCCTTGTCATCGGAGTCAGCCATGGCAATTTGGCCGTTATTATTGATGGTAAAGGCGGAGATACCGTCGCCATCGAGGTTAGGATTACCTGCGGTGATATTGTAGGTTCAGGGGTTGTTATCGGCATCAGTGGCGTTAATTGTGCCGACGACTGTACCGTTAGGACTGGTTTTAGAAATACGGTAGCACCCACCGCAATACTTTTAGCAATGGTAAAGGTTTTATTGGTGATAACAGGAGGTTGATTGACGGGAGTTGTAAATTCAAAGGCACCGATATCAACTGTAGTACCGTTAATGCGAGGGTTGCAGACGATATCAAAGGGTATTGTTTCGGTGATGTTGCTATCGCCATCTAAGTCGCGGGTATCAGCAGGGAGGGAGGCGTTGCTTCCTGCGTTGCTGGTAGGTTATACTAGGAGTCAAATACCTTAAATTGCTTAGTTGTTGAAAAATGACACAATCTTCTTTACATATCAGCACTCAAGTTTTACCCGGTAATAAAATAGAAATTCAAACCCCTGAACTCGCTGTTGGTGAAATGGTTGAGGTTTTTATTGTTCCTTCAACTTCTGAAAATGATCAAGATAAAAATGAATCTGACCCGCTAATTGGTTTGTTCAGAGGTTCTCCAGATTTAGCAACTCAATCTGAAGAAATTTTACAACAGGAGATTAAAGAAAATTCAGGATGGACATGGAAAGAAAAATAACAATAAGTGATACAGGGTTTGTAGTTGCTTTGCTAAATCAATCAGATATAAAACATAGTGATGTCGTAGCTATTTATCAGAACTATCAGCAAATATTATTACCCCAAACAGTTTTAGCAGAAGTCGCTTATTTAGTAGGTCGTAGTGCAGGTGTTAGCACTGTTGCGGCTTTTTTAAAAGGATTATCTGCAAGTCGGTTTCATTTAATTCCTTTAAGTGAAACTGATGTAATTCGAGTATCTGAGATTTTAGAAGAATACAAAGATAGTCGTATTGATTTTGTTGATGCAACTGTAATGGCGATCGCTGAAAGGCTCAAAATTACGCTTATATTAACATTAGATCAGCGAGATTTTAGATTATTTAGACCTAAACATTGTCAAAGTCTTGAGATTCTGCCATAAGGTCTTTACTATAGTTTTTGATAACAAAGAGACGCAAACTCCGTCGCTTACGTCCCCAATTCATCCTAAATCAAAGTTTACCGCTTGCATAACCTAATTGTCGTCTTGTTTGTGCTTTTTAGAAAACAATGCACCTAAGCCTAATGTTACTATTCCTAGAATTGTAGAAGGTTCAGAAACAGATGTCAAAAGTCCTGAAATTGTCTGTATTTCAAGTTCAGCATAATCAATAGCAATTGCATCTGCTCTTGTACCTCCGAAGCTATTTAATTCAATATTTACATTGCCATCTCCTAAACTAGAAAAGAAAAGAGAATTAAGATTAAAAATTGTAACGTTAACAGGAAGCTGAGTAAGAGCATTGCCATCTGGCGTAGAAACATCATCAAACGCTCCTGATACTTCAATACCATCAATAAATAACCTGTCATCAAATGGAATTCCACCGAACCCATCTCCAGCACCGTTATCTTCTAGGTCGAAGGTAACTATTTTAAGAACGGCTGAAGTGATTGATGAACTGGCTGGAAGTGAGTAATTATGCGACCATTGAAATGTTTTGAATGTGAAAAAGTCAAAATCAATATCGTTTGTTCCCTGAACGATATTCAATACAGCTATAGTGTTGCAAATATTAGAGCCCGTTCCAAAGCAATCTTTATCTCCCGCAATACTTGTAATTGTTGCGGCATTTGCAGCACCCAAAAATAGAGAAAAAATTGCTTGGGCAGCAGCGATCGCACTTACTAAACTGCCATAAGCATTATTCCAAGCAGAACCATTACCAGTAGAACCGGATTTAACGTAGATGATAGCCATGATATACCTCGTGTGAAAAAGATAGTACAGAGTCAATAGGGAATCCACCCGAACCTTAGTTCGAGTTAGATAAAGTTGATAAGTAGGCGAATAGTGGAGAAAAATGTCTCTAGAGACAGCAAAACTATTAATCAAGCTTGGATGTGAGAAAATTTAGCACTGGTTAGGGATAATGCTTAGATTGTAGAGGCGAATAATTATAAGTCCCGTTTATTTTTTTTTTTTTCATTCATCAGCAGAGCTTATTAAATAAACCATGCAGAGAGAAAATATCTGGTATAATGGCACTCCTGCAAGGATTTACCTAGGGATAAGCCGATTTATGTTGCTAAGGTTATATTTTGATAAACTTTTGTCAAGTTAGCCAGATAATTAAGTTATTTTGTGATCAGTTAGGGTAGGGAGATGACTACAGCCTTGTCATCGGAGTCAGCCATGGCAATTTGGCCGTTATTATTGATGGTAAAGGCGGAGATACCGTCGCCATCGAGGTTAGGATTACCTGCGGTGATATTGTAGGTTCAGGGGTTGTTATCGGCATCAGTGGCGTTAATTGTGCCGACGACTGTACCGTTAGGACTGGTTTTAGAAATACGGTAGCACCCACCGCAATACTTTTAGCAATGGTAAAGGTTTTATTGGTGATAACAGGAGGTTGATTGACGGGAGTTGTAAATTCAAAGGCACCGATATCAACTGTAGTACCGTTAATGCGAGGGTTGCGGACGATATCAAAGGGTATTGCTTTATCAATTAGGAATAATATTGTGCCATAAATCAGCTTGGATAAATCGGGATAAATGACCTACATTCGTAGTTGCAATTATCACATCTGGAATAGATAGAGTTATCGCTTGTGCAACTAAAATCATATCACCGTCAATTGTCTTATCTCCTGCTGTGGGTTGTCCTTGTTGACGCGCTTGCGCCCAAAATAAGGCAGCTTGTCGCATTGTGTCCGTTGTAATGGGTAGGTATTCTATTAATTCAGCTAACTCATCTAGTCGTTTAATTCCCTTGATCTTGTTAGCGCGTAATAACTCTCGGCGAACTTCATAATCAGCTATTTCGGGAAGAATAACCCTAATACCTTCTTGAATTAAAGTTTGCAGCCAACGAGTACAAGCTAGACTTTCAGGCGATCGCTTAGGATTGGTAATTAAACCGATAATTCCAGTGTCTAATAAAACAACTCGACTCACCAAGTTATCCCCTTTAATTGTGACGGAAATAAAGGACGATCAGATAAACGATCTTGATCGAGTATCTCAATTAAATATTCACCTGTTTCTTGTTGTTCTTCCTCATCTTCTTCATCGATCCAAGACTGAAGAAGATTAACCAGTTTGATTTTTTTTTCTTGGGATAAAATGGTATCTGTGAGCAGTTTTAGGGTGTAAGATTCTAGGGAAAGTCCCTCCTCTTTTGCTCTTTGGGTAAGATATTGCTCTATTTCTGGTTTTAGGTTGAGGGTTAGTGCCATAGTCGGTATTTTTAGAGTTATATTATCCTATTTTATCTTAACTAATCAGTTTTGTATTGAACAAAATTTACACACAGGGACGTAAATCCCATCGCTTACGTCCCTAATCGGTCTTCAATCAAAGTTTACCGCTTGGATAACCGAGAAATCACCCGTTTAAAGCCATATCCTCCTGCGAGGAAAACTAGCCCGACTTCCGCGCTTTTTTAACCGCATTGCCTAGCATTAACCCACTAAGAGTTATAAAACCAATAAGGTTACTAGGTTCGGGAACAGAAATCGGTGGCGGGGGTGGTGGTGGGGG
>NZ_JADEXI010000446.1:0-3913 GCF_015207185.1 Microcystis sp. LEGE 08355
CCAGTTTGCCCCTGATCGATGATCTCTTTCGTGGATTCGACGAATTCCAAAATAACCGCCCCCCGGCAATTCCCGCCGCTTGGCAGTCCGCTTTAGTGAAAACCGCTCACGAAATTTGGAAAGCTGAACCCTGGTCCTGTTTAGCTGATTACGATATTTTGGAAATTAAGCTCGATCGCCCCGATTTCCCGCATCTTTACGCCTGTGTCATGGGAATGCTCGGTCGGGAATACGGAGTCATTCTCTATCGTTCCCTAGCATCCCTCAAACAATTCCGGCAGGCCGCTTTGGAAGAAAAATCGATGGAAAGATTAGAAAAAGCCTTTCTTTCCCAAGATTGCTGGTTTTTAAGCTACGAATTGGCCGATGATGATGAGGACGATGATGAGGATGACTACGATCTGGCCTCGGCTCCCCCTTCCCAGATCCATCCAGTTTTCGGCAGCGTGCATCCCTACGAAGGTATTCGCCCCTATTTGGATGAAGAAGAAGCAATCACGGTATATTTAGCTTTAATAGCTCTGTTGCGCTTTTTTAAAGGCAATCAATCCGCTTTATCCGAAGAACCGATCGGAGAATTACAGCGTCGTTTTCGCATTCCTCTCGATCCCGAACAAGCAAAAGGGGAAACCGTGGCCGTGACGGTGGCCACGATGCCCGATCTATGTGCGGAATTTATGCAACTCTTGGAGGAGGAGGACGAGGATGATGATGATGATGAGGAAGAATCCGTACTCAAGGAAGATCTAGTCCCCGATAATGCACATCTCAGTCTGGGAATGGTTCCCTGGCAATTATTAGATAAAATTCGCAGTCGTCCGAAAATCCATTATCAACCCCAATCCGTACCCACAAAAGGGGAGGGTTTCCCCGTGGTCATGATCCAGACCTCCCGACCGAAAGCCAAGGAAATTATCGAAAAAATCGAACAAGCTGGCGGTTTGGCGGCCATTGGTTTTAACCCCGGCGAAGATCCCTTAGAAGATACCCGTTATGATCTCGGTATTCTGAAAATGGCTAACGGTGATCTCTATCTATTTGGGGAATTCGAGCAAGATGATCCCGACCACCGTAATGCGCGCCGCAATTGGCAAAAACGCATCAAAAATACCGAGGGTTATTGTGGTTTGATTATTGCCATGGGCGTAACCGGTTCCTCCTGCGGCAATCCCCAATTAAACGATATGTTAGCCCTCTACGAGGCAAAATCGATCGATAGTAAAGATTTAGACTTGGGAGTTTTGACTCTTATGCCTCACTTCGGTTAATTTTAACCAAGGCAGCGGCGGCTCTTTTTCAGTGATCAGTAATCAGTAATCAGTTTGCTTGGCAAATTCATTGACATACTCCCACCGTCAAGCTGCGCTATGAAGTGTAGAAATATGCCCATGACGAATCGATTTTTACCGCCGCGCATGGGCAGAAATTCCCTTAATGGGTAGGTCAACTTCGATCAGGCGTTTAGGGTAGGTCATCATGGTTAAAATTTTACAATTTGGTTAAAAAATCCCACTCATTAAACCAAGTCGAGCGATCAACAAGATTGAGTAATGAAATAAAATCTTGCTCAATATTGAACTCTATATTATAAGGTTTGGTCACTTGATTGATAATTGCTTGAACATCATTTTTATTAGCCATTTTATAAAATTCACGATTGTCATTGATAGTTTTTAAATACCTCCTAAATAGAGTATTTAGACTAATATCCTTTTCTCTAATAGGATTTTGGTTATTCAAAAAATCCCTTTTACTTAGTTGTTCCCTGACGTTGGCATACCGATGGCAAGTCTCATCAATATATTTATCATCAAGACTCTCTAGCTTTTCTTGCATAATTGTTAAATAATGATTCTCTAGGGATTGTACCAAAGCAGATCGATCAATATTAATATCATCTTTTTTGGCTTCTAGCCATTTTTTTAGTAGATGAGATAACTTGATCAAATCCATTAATAAAATTGACTCAAAAGTATAAGACGGAGTGATATAAGTTAGAATTTTAAAATGACTACCCAGTGCTTCAATAAGCTTATCACGGTGATCATCTTCAATAAAATCACGATCAAAGACGAGAAAAGCCTTACTCCAAAGCGTTTCTTGATTCTTAATTTGCTGAAAAACTGTCTTATAACTAGGTAAATCCTTAAAAATTTGAGAGACTCCACCTATCACCCAAAAGACATATTTTTTGGTATTTACCCCTAAAGTCATTTTTTGTAACAATGTATAAATTGCTTTTGCATCATCCTGACCTTCCACAAATAAAATATGATCTGCCTCAATAGCATTGATAACGTCCAAACCATTACTATTACCCAAAGAACTAATAATCGGATTTAGACTAGAGGGATAAATTCCTTTAAAACGATAGCCAACATCTAAACTCTGTTCATCTTTAACCACAGAAGTATAGTAATAGTTGGGTCTGTTTTCAATATGAAAAAGCTGATACAGAGGAACCTGACGAATTAGAGTCTCATTATGAGTTGTTAAAAAGATTTGAGTATTTGTCGAAAATCTAAGAACCGTATCAATTAAACGTTTTTGAATATCCCGATGAATATGACTATCAGGCTCATCAAATAAAATTAAGTTTAGGTCTCTAGTTTTTTCTGGCGCGTAAAGATTCAATAAAATAAGAATAATTTGTAACGTTCCACTTCCCAATAGAGAAATATCTTTCTCAATGTCTTGTGACTCAATTTTATAATCAATCACTGATTTTATATCTTTTTTGATATCACTTTTAGGGAAAAACTCAATTTTTTTATCGCCGTTAAAGAGAATATATGATAAATCTCGAATAAATTTATTGTAAAGATTTTCATTTCGAGTTGTATCATAATAAAGATTGTATAAACGATTACGAACAACTTCAACAGACTCTCTTTTTTGAATAGATTCAATAATTTGTGGACGAGTCACAAATCTCTCCTCAGTTCTGATGGTGGCTACAGGAGAAGCAAAAGATGCACTAATAGGGTTGGGAAAATTTTCAAAAAACTCATTGAATCCTCTAAAGTTATATTGGCTATAATTCAAAAGCTCGATAACATAATTTAAACCAGAGGTCTTGATAGAAAAACCAATTTCTAAATTTATATCTACTTTGTTTAATAAATTTCTATCTACTTTGTTTAAGGTAATAGATAATTCAATAGGAGCAGTTGTATCACGTTGATAAAAAATATCGTCAATATTTGAAGTTCTAACCGTTTTAATAGTTTCGTAAGGAAAATATTTTTCTGTTGTATGACCGAGAATATAATCACCTTTTTTGTATAACTCTTTATATCCTTTGCCCGCTTGCCGAATTAGCTTATTAAAACACTCATGCCAAAGGGCGATCGCCTCTAGCAAATTGGTTTTTCCTGAATTATTAACCCCAGTAAAGACATTAAAATCAGGCTCTAAATCTACGGTAACATCTTGAAAAGACTTAAAATTTTTAATCTGAATTTTGCTGATCTTCATTCCCGTTCATCCTGCTGGAGAATTGCCTCTAGTCCAAGCTGATAATGTTCAATGCTTGTAACAGGTTGCCGTCCTAGCGTAACCGCATCTCGAATGACATAAACTTCCGACATTGTCCCACAGTTAAACACCATATAGAGCCAATAGTCCCGCTTTAATCGTTCGGCTGTTTTATACTTATCTCTGATGCTAACACAATTGGGAAGTAGGTTAGCCCAATTACATCTATAGCAGTTTTCATCAGAATGAGGTATGGGCAAGGAGCTTAAACCCTTTGTTTGCAAAACTTGTCGACACCTCCTAACGTGAAAAGTGCTATAATTCGATTGAAAAAGCGAAACCCAACAACCCCAACGCTTACTGCTTAACTCTCAAAGTAATTGGCTGATAGCATTTTTCTTTATTCGTGGCAGGCATCCTACTGTCTCTTATACAC
>NZ_JADEXI010000447.1:0-3913 GCF_015207185.1 Microcystis sp. LEGE 08355
CGGTCTGCTGATAATTCGGCTTTTCTGCGCCATTCATAAAAGGCATAAACTAGACCGGTAGTAATGGCTTTTCCTAGTCCTAAGGTGATGCCCCCAAGGAAATTAGCCGCCCCCATCACCCAAAAAGACATTTGAATTAAAATACTATGATCGCATTTTAAATGACCTAATTCGTGGGCAAGAATTACCCGAGTTTCTTCTTCATCTAAGAGGTCTAAAAGGGCAGTATTAAAGACAATGTAAGGATGTTCTGAACCCAAAGAATAGGCATTAGCTGAAGGGTTTTGACTGACATAAAGATTCGGTTCTGGGGACATATCTAAATCCCGCAGACATTGGCGATATATACCGTATAAAGTGGCGTATTGACGCGGACCGACTTTTAGATCATTGCCCATTAAGAAAATTTGCTGGGGACGTTCATAGAGATATTCGGAAAAACTTTTCGCTAATAAGTCAAACCCCGGAACTGATCTTAAGGCCTGTTCAGCTTGCTGATCTAGGGGATGTTTAAAAGCTTGACTGGAGATATCAGGATAAGTTGGCATATTTTTTCAAGGAGAAAGGAGTCGTTAATCAGAAACAAACGGGTATTAATTGCCAAGTTTTTGAGTTTTTCTTGCCAAATTTTTCGAGAGAAATGAGGGGGTTATAGTCGGGAAATACTTCTAGAAAAATCCGACTTTCTCAATAGGTTTTTAATTCTGCAAAATTGCGGATTCTAGAGTTTATTTCGGTGACATAGAATAGACCTGTGGAAGAAATGAGCTTTTTTATTGTTAACTATCCTTAGCAATAATTCCTAGATTTGATAACAAAGCTTGTAGGTTAGTTTGCACGGTAGCTGGTTGGTATCTCTTAATAGTTTCTAGGGAATTATCAGCGAGTTTTTGCCACAACTCCATATTATCATAGAGTTCGATCACTGCTTGGGCAAATTCCTCGGCAGTATCGGCAATTAAAACATCTTGGTGGTCAATTAATCCCATACCTTCGGCACCAATTTTTGTGGTAATAGTGGGTAATCCTAGGGAAAGACTTTGACCTATTTTACCCTTCATTCCCGCACCAAATCGCAGGGGAGCAACAAAAATCCGACTCTTTTGAAAATAGGGTTCTACTTCGGGAACATAACCGGTGACAATTACTTGATCATTGGCTAATTCTTTCACTTCATCCTTGAGGTTACTTCCCAATAAATTAACGGTAATGTCAGGACGGAATGCCCAAACTAAGGGCATAATTTCTAAACATAACCACTTAACTGCATCAATATTAGGAGGGTGATTGTAGCTACCAATAAATACTAACCCCGATCGCTGGTCAAAGGCAACTTTTTCTGACAGGGAAATTTCTTCATGGATATTGGGGATTACCCAAACATTTTTCACTCCTAAAGAGGATAAAACCTGCTTTTCGTCTTCGGTTACTACCACGGTTGCTTCCGCTTGATTAGCATAGTTTAACTCTAATTTCTGATAGGTTTCCCAACTCCAGCTAGTATTTTGATAACTGGGATCGAGATAGTCTTTTTGCCGTTTTAAACGTAGAAAATGCAGATCAATTGTATCATAAATGATTGGTGCTTTTGTTTTTAAGCGAATTAAGTCCATATACTTATCGCACAATTCGGGACGACACAACCAAACTCCATCTATCAGAGGTAAATATTTGATTAATTTTTCTTCTAGATTATATCTTTGCGCTGTGCCATAAATAACTTCAATTCCTAGCTGTTGCAGCACAGAAGTGTAGGGTTGTTCAGGATAGCCATTATCGGGAAAGAAGATCACTGAATAGCCTAAATTGAGCAGTAGCTTAAGAATATTTAATAAACGCACACAGCCAGATTCTCGATCGTATAGTGGAACGTAGGAATCAATGACTAAAATTGTCGGTTTTCCTTGTAAACGTCGGGCAGCTTTGGGTACATTATTAGGATCGTTATCTAGGTGTTTAGTTAATACCTTTGACCATTTTTCTCGAAACTTAGTTTGATTAATCACTTGATATTGTTTGATCCCACTGGAAAGGTCTGTTCCCGAGGTGATTCCTTCGTAGTGAATGACGTTAGATTGGGGTTGATAGAGGACTTGATAACCCAATTCTCGGAGGGCAAAACATAAGTCTGTATCTTCGTAATATGCGGGGATAAAGTCTTGAGAAAAACCACCTAATTGCTTAAATAAATCCGTGGGAACTAATAAACTGGCCCCCGAACAATAGTCCACGGGACGCACATAATTATATTCTGGTTCATCGGGACTATCTAAGCGTCCATAATTCCAACCATCGGCAGAATTCCAGATAATTCCCCCCGCTTCTTGTTGTTTACTATTAGCATAAATTAACTTAGAACCCACCGCACCAACTCGGGGATTATTGATGATTAATTTCACTAAACTTTCTAGACAATTTTCCAGAATACGAGTGTCGTTATTGAGAAAATATAGGTATTGACCTTTTGCTTGACTAGCCCCATAATTACAGGAACGAATAAAACCAGAGTTTTCTGCATTAGTTAATACTTTAATTCCTTTAACTAAAGTTGCTAATTGTTCTAATGTTTCATCAGTGGAAGCATCATTAACGATAATTACTTCATAAGCTAAATCAGAACTTAGGTTAACACTTAAGGATTCCAAACAGTTAAAGGTGTAGGCAAATTGGTTATAAACAGGAATAATAATCGAGACTAAAGGATCATCACTACTGGCAATTTCTAGGGGTCGCGGTTCAGCTAATTTAGCACTTTCGATCACCTGTTCTTCAAATTCAGAGGAACTCTTTCCCGTGAGAATTTTGATAATTTTTCGTTTCGTCTTTTTGAGTGCTGGTTTCCATCCTTCCTCTTGGAGACTAAAGACAAATTTTTTGAGCAGTTTTTTAACTTTAAAAATAATCATTATTACCATAAATACTCCTCTAGAGAAAACCAATCTTGTGCTAAATTTAAATCTCTTTCTGCTCTAATAATAGCTCCTTCCTTTAATTGTTGCTTGAGGTAGTTTCTCTGTTGTTCCATAATATATAATTTAATCGCTTCATTAATTAAATTATTATATTCTTTTTCAGGATAATCACTACTTGTCAACCATCGATCAAGAAGTTGCATGGTGTCTTCAGGGAGAGTTATCTGAAGTTGTCTGGCCATTTTGTCTTTCCCAACCATATCTAGACAATAACAATTATAAACCCCTAGGGCGATTTTAGTTGCTGTCGGGATAAATTCTTGGGGCTGCGGCGATTAATTTTTGCGTGTAGGGGTGTTGGGGATGGCTAAAAATCTGTTCAGTGTCACCCATTTCAACAATTTTACCCGCAGTCATCACCGCAATTCGATCACAGAGGAATCTCGCTAACCAAAGATCATGAGTTATAAATAAATAAGTTAGATTAAATAACTTTTGTAACTCTAACATTAACTCTAAAACCTGTGTCTGGACACTAGCATCGAGCATACTAACCGGTTCATCACAAATAACTAATTCCGGACGAGTAATTAAAGCGCGAGCAATGGCTACCCTTTGCTGTTGTCCCCCCGATAACTCCCTAGGATAGCGTCGATAAAATTCCTCTGTTGGTGTTAAACCGACTCGATCTAACATTTCTAAAACCTGTTTTTTAGCCGTTTCTAGACTAATTTTTTGATGGATCAAAAGCGGATCAGCGATACTTTCTCCCACAGTCATTAAAGGATTGAGACAAGCGAGCGGATCCTGAAAAATCATCTGCATTAAGCGTCGTTTGGGACGCATTTTTTCCCCCGACAAAGGGGTTAAGTCTTCTCCTAAAAATTCCACTTTTCCCCCGGTGGGTTTAATTAACTGTAATAGGGTTCGCGATAGGGTACTTTTCCCACACCCCGATTCCCCAACTAAACCGAATATTTCCCCTCGATACAGTTCAAAAT
>NZ_JADEXI010000448.1:0-3909 GCF_015207185.1 Microcystis sp. LEGE 08355
AAAGTCTGTGGACTCTGTGTAAGACAGTACATGGTTTTTTAACTGTGGTATGCGACGGTGGTGGAAGCAGAAACTTAAATCGTGAGGTTTAGGAATCGCCGCACTTTTAGGGCGGCGAGGATGTCAATTTGCCTTACCCCCTGCTATTACCCCTGTCACTCCCTCTATTCCTAAAGTAGATATACTCTTCGTTTTAGATGTCACTGGAAGTATGAATGAGGAGATAAATGGCGTAAAAGAGGGAATTCAGCAGTTTTCCCAAGAATTAAGCAGTCAAAAGCTAGATGCAAAAATCGGTTTAATTGCCTTTGGCGATCGCTTATATGGGGAAGAAAGCCAGATTTTAAGCTTTCCCGACGGAGTTTTTACCGCAGATCCGACTTTATTTAGGCAAAAAGTGGCGGAAATTCAACAAGTTAATGGCGGAGATGCTCCAGAAAGCAGTTTAGATGCTTTAAATTTAGCAGCAAATCAGCCTTTTCGCTCAGATTCGACTAAAGTTATCCTTCTGATCACGGATGCTCCTCCTCGAGTCCCTGATTTAACCATGAAATCCTTAGATGAGGTTAATCAAAGTTTAAAGACTCATAACATTAACCAGCTTCACTTAGTTATACAACCCAGTGATCAAGCTATTTATCGTCAATTACAGGCAAATGATTATTTTATTAATTTAATCTGGTATCATGGTGGAAAAATTGAGTCTCTATCGTCATCTGATAGTAACAAACAGTTATTGAAGAATTTAGCCAAGGTATTTGAGGCAATGATCAAGTATAAAAAAGATCACGAAATTAAGACAGATCCTAATAATGATTATACTACACTAGCGGTTATTACTCAAATTTTAAAACATGATGTTCCTACTGATTTATGGAAAAAGTGTCATTTGACAGTCAATTTAGGAAAAGAAGACAAAATAGCGTTAACTCCTGAAGGTGATAAAGATGTTACCATCAATTTAGGAAAAGAAGACAAAATAGCGTTAACTCCTGAAGGTGATAAAGATGTTACCATTATTTCTCTTAAAAGAAAACCCCTTTGGTTTGAACCTTTTATCCCATATATTATCCCTTTATTAATAACCCTTTTATTACAAGGGGCTTCACTGGTTTTTATCTTCGCTTTAAAGCAGCAAATAGAATCTGTAAATCAGGAACTACAATTAATGACTGAATTAACTCTACCAGATGGGTTGGACAAAATAGTTAATGATCTGGCTCAGTATCAAAAGATTGATAAAACAAAAAGTAAAAAGGCAATTATTAAAATTTTTAAGTTACAAAAAAGCTTATCTGAGCAAAAAGAAATAAACTGGAAACAGTTAATTGAAAATTATCAAACAGGAAAAAAGATAAAACCAACAGGTATTGTAGGAGTAAAATCAGATAGTCAGACTAGAGAGGCTATAATCAAGGATATTAAAGTAAGTCTAGGGCTATCAACTCCTTCACCCACTGTAGATACGAATTGGCAAACTAATGTCAAATCCTTAAACGCTATAGTTGAAGATAACGCTCATGATGATTCAGAAAAAGGAAAAAGAAAAGGGCTTATTGTTAAAATCTTAGATTTTCCAAAAGATACTCCTTATGAGGATATAATCAAACAGGAGAACTCCCAACAGTTAAAAGAAAAAATTAAAGCTTTTCAGAAACAACAGTTTCATAAATGGAACACTTATGATGGTCTGATGTCAGAAGGTGGTGATACATATAAAAAACTCAATTCACTGGTATCTTTGAGACTATCTAATCCCCCATCATCTCAACCTGAAATAGATAGTCCAGGTCCCTAAGTGGGTGTTGTGCTATCCTCTTATGAAAAACTAGATATACTGTAGGGACGCAAGTGTTGTGCGTCCTATCAATTAGCGTTTGATTGAGGAAAATTAAAGTCTATCTGCACTTAATATTATTATCAATTAGACGGGAGAAAATCAATTCAAATTCGGTATTCAGCCAAAAGAACCATCAAAGTTATATATAGCATTTCCCAATCTCATGAGATACAGTCAATTGGTTGAAAAAACAGTTCTGTATAGCTTTTACTTCCGACTTCCCACCTCATAATTCTGACTTCTGCTATAATGATTTTAACTATCTTCAAATAGCTTAATCTTATGACTTCCTATCAAACTCAGATAACCCTTGATAACTCTCAGCAAATCCTTCTCTCTAATTTACCCTTCAAAGAAGGAACCAAGCTGAACATTAATATTGAGGTTGTTGAAGAAGATATAGCTGAATCTTCTTCCGATTTTGAAACGCTTTTAGAAAATACTCAAGGAATATGGACAAAAGGAGATGGGTTAGAATATCAACAGAAAATTCGAGAGGAATGGTCATGAAAAAACTGATAGATTCTTGTATTCTGATTGACCATTTTAACGGAGTTTCAGCAGCAACCAGCTATCTTAAAAACATAAAAACGATGCTTGTATTTCTATCATTACTAAAGCAGAAGTCTTGATTGGATTTGAGGATGAAACCACCTTTCATCAAGCTCAACAAGTTTTATCCTACTTTCACCTAATAGAATTAGATAAAACTATCATCGATTTAGTCATCCAACTTCGTCGTGAACAAATCAGGAAAAAGTTGAACAAACTCCCCCATCAAAAGAGCATAAAATGGAAATTACCCGATGCAATTCAAGCAGCGATTGCCCTTCATTATAATCTTAAATTAGTCACTCACAATACTAAAGATTTCGACTTAACTCAACATCCCTTTGTTGAAGTTCCCTATACAGTTTAACCTAGTTTTTAGGATAGTAAAGTATCGTTCTAACATTAACTCATTTGGTGTCATGACTTGATCCTCATTAACTTTCTTTAGTCTGTCCCATTTATCGAAGTTAAATGCGATCGCTGATCCAGCTTCGCCTAAATTTTATCTCAACTATAATAAAATTGTATTATTTAACCGCTACCCTGCATAACTTCCCCCCGATTCTACGATAAAAGATTGAATAGAGACTCATTTTAGGGTGAGGCGATCGCCATTAACGGTACATAAATACTAAGCAATAATCCTTACTTTTGACAAAAAATCATGAGTATTATTGAGATTCACGAATTTAGTACAGGAGTTAGAGTACAATCTTCACAAGTTCACCCACAAGTTTTCTGGTGGGTGGAAGATTACACCGAAAAAGACTTTATGAATTGTACCTTAGAGCCGATTCCCGATGTGGTTTATCAAGCCATTGATGAGGAATTATTAAAAATTCCTTGCTTTCCTAAAAGTTTAAACCCTCAAAAATTTGTTATAATCGGTCGAGAAGTTAAAAATAAAAAAGAGGCTTGGTCAATCATTGCTGTTATTAGTAAAGGACAAGATCGCAACAGAGAAGAAGTATTATTATATCGTTATTGTATAGCGCAAGGATTAGGAAAATTAACGGATTTATTAGCATGGTTTAATACTAATAACAAGCCAACTTTCGACCATTTTTATCAAAAATATATCGGACAACCCCACTTGTATGATGATTCTAAGACCCGTCATAATGATGCTTTAACACTGCCGCAATTTAAACCATTATTAGAAGAAAAAAATCCTTGTTTAGTGATTCCTCATGATCTAACCTGTACGGTTATTATGATCAATCAACTGGCAGAAAGAAGAAAAAAGAAAAACAAATTAACCGCATGGTCTTATCAGATTGAAGAAATTTATAAACCCCAAACCTTTCAAGTGATTTATCCTCTAAACTCTGATGCTGAAAATTATCTTAGGAAAAAAGTTTCTCAAAGGTTCAAACCTAAAATTTTTAATAATTTATTGGGTTTTCTTGGTGATTTTTATCAACTAATGACCCATACTATTAAAGTACCGCTCTTTCTTTTGGTGGGTATCTTTTTCGTTGGTGGAACTCTGATTTCTTTCCCCGCTTGTCTTGTTT
>NZ_JADEXI010000449.1:0-3903 GCF_015207185.1 Microcystis sp. LEGE 08355
GGAAAAGAGGGTCTGTAGGCGCACGGATTTTCCATTATGAATATAGTATCCTGTCAAGTCGCCTTTGTCAAGAGAAAATTTAACAACATCCAGATTTAGTCGTAACCCATCACCTATCATTGACTATGATTGAATTAATCACTGATTACTGATTACTGATCACTGATAATAATCCTTGAGCGCCAAAACGGACAACATCGGTACAAAATAACCCCGTTTCCTCCTGCACGGTTTCTATAGCTTTAACTGCCGCCTCCGGACTAAGATGAAAAGTATTTAAACTAATCCCCTTTACCTTCACCTCCCCGAAACTTCCCCCGGCGCTGGCAGTCATTTCGCAGAGTTTAATCACTTCCGTTAGGGGAGGGATAGGAATATCGGGTAAATCTTTGATGTGAATTTGTCCGGCACGATGGACGAGAATTAACCCCGTTGGTTGACTGCCACGCATTAAGGGCAAGGTAGCAGTCGAACCGGGGTGTAAAAGAGAACCTTGACCCTCAATAAACAGAATATCGTTATTTTCCGCTGATTCTAACACCAAAGCCTCGATCGCACCAGCAGCATAATCGACGCGCACCGCATCCAAGGGTACACCTTTCCCCGCGATCATAATTCCCCCCTGTCCAGTGGCTAAAAATTGCGATTTTAGCCCTTTTTCTTGGGCAACTCGATGTAATTCGATGCTAGTGGACATTTTGCCCACACTCATATCCGTGCCTACCGTTAGAATACGCTGACAGGTTAAATTTTTCGCCCGCGCTTGCCCAATTTTTAAGTCTTGGGGTTCCAGACGGATATCCCAAATCCATTGATCCGGTTTAAGCTGAGAAAAAAGGGGTTTTAGGGGTGTATGGAGTCCATTAACGAGGGATAACCCTGTATTTACCGCCTCTTTGATTTCTTCTAGCCAATGGGGTGGTAAAATGCCCCCTGATGGTGCGATGCCAATTAACAGGGTATCGGGATGATAGGTTAGAGCTTCCCTAACAGTAGCAACAATCGGCAAGGGGTGATCGATTCCGGCCACTTCTTTTAAGGTACTGCCGGCGCTTTCTGCGTCAATAATCGCCACTACCTGCGCTTTACCGTAACGCAGATAACTTAACCCGGTTTTGCCGCGAGTTCCTTTGATTCCTTCGTGGAGAAGAATCGCTACTTTCTTGTCAGGAGTCAAATAATTAGTCATCTTCTGTCCGTACACTAACACCCAAACCGGGTGAATTATTTGGTTGTAAACGTCCCTTTTCCAAGCTTAATCCCGTAAAGGGATCATCGCGTAAATTTAAATGACTATCTAGGTCAAGATAGTTGACAAGCGGGCCAAGATGTGCTAGGGCAGTATTGGCTAAACTGCTATCAGAGTAACATCCGAACATAATTTGCAGTCGGCAAGCTTGGGCAATATGAATCATTCTCTGTACTTCGGCTAATCCACCAGCTTTCATTAGTTTAATATTAATGCCGTGGACTCGATCGGCCAGTTTCGGGATATCTTGACTAGAAAAACAGCTTTCATCGACGAAGATAGGTAGGGGCGATTTTTGGTATAAATCGATTAAATCTCGTTCTTGTCCCGCGGATAGGGGTTGTTCCACATAAATAACGCCTTTTTCCCCTAACCATTGGCACATTTTCACCGCATCGCTCAATTTCCAACCACCATTAGCATCGACACTTAGGGGCAAATGGGGGACAATTTCTTTAATAGCCAGAATTATAGCTCGATCGGCTTCTATACCGTCCGGTGAGCCTAATTTGACTTTTAATAAGCTAAAATCGCCGATTTCTAGCCAATCTAACACCCTCTTCCCCACATTTTCTGGAGAATTTAAACCGATAGTAACAGAAACCGGCGGAATTAAAGAGCGATCGAGTCCAAAAATTTGCCAGAGAGGTAAATTAGCTTTTTTGCCTAACCAGTCGTGCAGCGCCGTGTCAATAGCGGCACGAGTAGCCGAAGATATCTGATTTTGCCATAAAATTTTTTCAATTTCTTGGCGTTGACAGGGGTGAAAAGATTGTAAAATAGGAGCGATCGAGTTTAATTCTTGCAGGATTTTATCGGGTTTTTTCTCCTCGCTGGTAATATCAAAAGGGGATGCCTCTCCCCAACCTTCGATATTTTCCTCGCTAATTTTCAGCCAGATATTAGTATTTTCGCTGGTAGTGCCGCGACTAATCGTTAAAGGTACTTGTTTATGAATAGTAAAAGTTTGCCAGTTTAGCAGCATAATTCACCTAGGGATGATCGGGGAATAGGAACAGAAAAATTATCTACACTCACCCAAATCCTTACTTCTGTCCACTCTCCCCGCAATCATACAACTTCTGGCGGTGTTTTTCGTCAAAGACAAAATATGATAGGCTAACCGAAGGTATAGGCAAGACGGCTGCGGGTTAGGAAATGGGATGAAAGAGGAGTGAGTTAACCAAAATCAATGATTAAGAAAAAGATTTCTTGCTGGGTAAATGGAGGTATTGCCCTCATTGATCGCTATCTGATCAGCCAACTACTACCCCCATTTTTATTTAGTGTTGGTTTATTTGCCTCTTTGGGAGTAGCGATCAGCAATCTTTCCGATTTAGCTAATCAGGTAGTTGATGCTAATCTACCCCTTGCCTCGGCCCTAGAAATTCTCCTGTTAAAAGTGCCAGAATTTGTCACTTATTCCCTGCCAGTTTCTCTTTTGCTGGCCACTTTAATCACCTACGGACGTTTAAGTAGTGATAGCGAAACCGTTGCCCTGCAAAGCTGTGGAGTCACTCTTTATCGTCTTTTTATACCGACTTTTTGCCTGAGTTTAATAGTTACATTTGTGACATTTTTATTGAACGAATATGTGGTTCCTAATGCTAATTATCGAGCCACAGAAATTTTGGTACAAAAAATTAATAAAGAAGCAAGTTTCTGGAAAAACAAAGACTTTTATTATCCCGATTATGAAATAAAAACCCTCGAAAACGGTACGATTAATCGCAATTTAAGAAGTTTATTTTATGCCGAACAATTTGACGGGGAAAAGATGAAAACCGTCACCGTTATCCGTTGGCTAAAACAAGAATTAAATCAAATTATTATCGCCGATTCGGCCCGTTGGAATGCCGTCGATAACGTCTGGGACTTTTTTAACGGCATTATCTATGAATTAACCCCCCCTAACGCCTCCTATAGCCAAGTTATCCCCTTTAAAGCCGAAAAAATCGCTTTATCTCGCTCCGCTTTCGATTTTGCTCGTCAAAGCCGCGATCCCTACGAGATGAACATACCACAGGCGATCGAATATGTGCAACTGCTCAAACTCAGTGGCGATGATAAGAGAGTCAGGTTTTTTCAAGTGCGAATCCAGCAAAAAATCGCCTTTCCCTTTGTCTGTATCGTCTTTGCCACCATCGGCTGTGCCTTGGGTTCTCTACCGCAAAGAATTAGTCGGGGAACCAGTTTTGGTCTCAGTGTCGCCATTGTTTTCCTCTATTATCTCTTAAACTTCTTAGTGGGCAGCTTGGGACTAACTGCCACCCTCTCCCCCTTCCTAGCTGCCTGGCTGCCTAACTTTTTCGGTTTTGGTTTAGGTCTGTGGTTATTATGGCGACTTAACGGTTAGACTTTTTTAAAAATTTTCGTCAAGATAGGAGACGTAGAGTTATAGCAGGCCTCTTAGTCTATGTTTCCCTTTTTCTTCAACACTTGTGGCAGCACTTCCCGCCAAGAATGTCAAGAGCTTAAATTAAAGTTATCATGATACTATTAGGGGTCGAGAAGGTCGTCACCGACTTCCCCTCCCATTCAGAACCGTGCATGAGACTTTCACCTCACACGGCTCCTAGTTTGACTGTTCCCTTGTTAAGGATACAGCTTGACTTCTTTTGGTTAGCCTTGTATTATCTAGTTTGACTTTCTGA
>NZ_JADEXI010000450.1:0-3869 GCF_015207185.1 Microcystis sp. LEGE 08355
CCCTAATTAGGGCAGCCATTCCAGTAAAATTCCCAGGGAGCTATCTTTACGCGCGCGGGAATTTTGGGATTGAATATCGGCGGCTAAACGTAAATTAGAGGTAATCGCATAACCAACCGAAAGAGTAGTCAATCCCACCTCGTTAGCACCCCCCGGTGAGATAAAACTCTGACTGACGGTGATATCTGCTGCCCCCGTGCGAGAAAGGGCTAATTTGAGCTTTAATCCTAAGTTAAGCCCATCGGTGCTGTAATTTCCTGTCTGAATGTAACGATAGCCCACCATAGGAGCTAGATTGACATAATCACCCAAAGGGAGGAGATAGTATTGTAAATTTGCTCCTATTGCCGTCCTTTTGCCGTTAAAAGCCGTCTGATAATCGCCGCTTAGGGTTAAACTGGTTTGACCGAAAAACACATCTTCTACCCCCAAAATCACGCCACTGGAATTATCCCTAGAAGGAAACTCTGCATATCCTAAACGGATACGAGTGCGAAAACTAGGATCGCGGCGAATATCTTCGGCGATATCGGGTATTTTTTCTAACCAACGCTCTAAAACAGGGCTTTCTTGCCGAATTTTCGGGTCTAGGTCTAACTCCGTTTCTGCCCACACCGGACCAATCGCCCCCCATAATAAACCAAGAGCGATCGCATTTACAGAACAGCAAGAGAGCTTAAACATGATCTGCATTATATCTATTAGCCGTCACATCAGTGATCGGTTATCAGTTAACTGAGGCGCTCCTGTACTTGTGATAATCAGAAAAAGTTATCTAAGGGAGGGAATATGACCAAAATGTAACAGATACGAACAATTTACACCATGATGTCGGGAGAGCCTTCACTGATTACTGGTTACTGTTTACTGATCACTGAAAAGCCGGCACTCCCCCAAAGGTTACAATAAAAATAAAGATTCAGATTCCCCGTTATTCTTGAGAGGACGGGGGGCAGTAGGAGTAGTAATAGTGGTTAGAATATTAAAACTTTCGCAATTAAGTAGCGCAGAACGGGCAAAACTTCAGAAAAGAGCCGAGTTAGATATTGATAACGCCCTCAAAGTCGCTCAAACGGTCATAGAAACCATCCGCGAACGGGGGGATGCCGGCGTTGTGGACTATGTGCGGCGTTTTGACTACGAAGGTGCGACGGTAGAAAATATCAAAGTCAGCGAGGCAGAATTTGAGCAGGCTTTTCAGTTAATTGAACCGCAAGTAAAAACTGCCATTGAACAGGCTTTCCGGAATATTCAAGAGGTACATCGTCGCCAAATGCCGGAAGAAATACAACTGGCAGAAATTGAAGCCGGTGTCTTTGCCGGCGAAAAAATCTCTCCTATCCCCAGTGTGGGTTTATACGTTCCCCGGGGCCGCGGCGCTTTTCCTTCGATGATGTTAATGTTAGCCATACCAGCAATGGTGGCAGGAGTGGAAAGAGTAGTGGTTTGCACTCCCCCCGATAAACAGGGCAACGTGGAACCGGTTTCTCTGGTGGCGGCACGCATGGCTGGAGTCAGAGAAATTTATAAGTTAGGGGGCGTACAAGCGATCGCCGCTTTAGCTTTAGGAACAAAAAATATCAAAAGGGTTGACAAAATTACCGGTCCGTGCAGCGTCTATGGGGCGGCGGCCAAACGGTTACTGTTCGGCACGGTGGATGTGGGTTTACCGGCAGGTCCAAGTGAGTCGATAGTTTTGGCCGATGAGTCCACCGATGCCCGTTTAGCGGCCTTGGATTTATTAATTGAAGCGGAACACGGGGCGGATTCGGCGGCTTTATTAGTCACCCACTGTGAACAGGTGGCGATCGCTGCTAGTGAATATGCACAGGAATACCTGCAAAAACTCCCGGATTGGCGACGGGAATTCTGTGAGGCGGGTTTAGCCGCCTATGGGGGCATAATTTTAACCGATAGTTTGCAGCAATCCCTCGATTTTGTCAATGAGTACGCCCCGGAACATCTAGAGGTTTTAGTTAGTAATCCTTTTGCCATTCTGGGCAAGATTAAAAATGCTGGGGAAATCCTTCTGGGAAATCATACTCCTTCCTCTATGGCTACCTACGCCATCGGGGTAAATGCTGTGCTGCCGACGGGAAGTTTTGCCCGTTCCTATTCGGCGGTTTCGGTTTATGATTTTCTCAAGCGCTCCACTTTGGCTTATGTCACCCCTGAAGGCTTTGAAAAGTTAAAAGAAACCACAAAAACTTTAGCCGAGTACGAGGGATTTCCCGCCCATAAATTAGCAATTCAACACAGGGAGTTTTTACTCTAAATACAGGGAATAGGAAACAGGGAACAACTCTAATTTATTATCCTGTCTCCTATCTGGTAATATGATAAGAGCAGAGAATCAGGCAAGCATTTTATGAAAAAAGTAATTGTTATTTTAATTCTGTCTTTTCTGAGCGAACAAATATCAATAAAATCACCAATTTCTGGCAAACAAACCCTCAATAATTTAGCCGTAGCTAACAACAATAATCGTCCCACTCCCCAGAAAAAACCTAGTCCTTCTCCACAATTTCGGTGCGATGGTAGAACTCACTGTTCCCAGATGACCTCCTGTGCAGAAGCGACTTTTTTCTTGAGAAATTGCCCCAATGTCAAAATGGATGGAGACGGTGATGGAGTTCCCTGTGAAAGTCAATGGTGTGGAAAAAAATCCTCAGAAAAATGTTTAAAAAGTTCTCCAGATAACTAATTTTGTCTCCTCACCCCAATTCTCTTACTTAAAGAATCGGGGTGAAAACAATCAAGAAGCAGTAATCACGGGAGAATTAAGATATTGATAATTCCAGTCCGATTGTTGCCAAACGCGACCATCAAGGGCAATTTGTTCGATTAAACTAGCTAATCTTAAAGCTTTTAAAGCTTGTTCCCCACCGACAGAAGGTTGGTCTCCACCGCGCACACAATGAACAAAATGTTCTAATTCCGCGTGTAGGGGTTCAATATTACTGGTATAAACCTTTTCAATTAAACCATCTTGACGGTAGAGAACTTGACCGTAATCGGTGCTATAGTTAGCGGTGGTTTGCCGGTGAATGAGGATTTCATTGTTGAGAAAATCCGCTTCCGTGAGAGAATTTTTACAGTGGGCCGCTAAACGGCGAATCTTGCGATGAGTCACCTTACTAGCGGTTAAATTAGCCACTACTCCATTACTAAAACCAAGGGTTGCAGTGACATAATCGAGATAACCGGAATCAGTGGCAGCGCGACTACCACTAGCGGTTAATTTCACCACGGGAGCGGCGACTAATTCTAAAATTAAATCTATATCGTGGATCATTAAATCTAACACCACCGACACATCATTAGCGCGTTGGGAATAGGGACTCATGCGATGGGATTCAATCGCTAAAATCTCCTCGGTTTTCAAGACCTTCGATAACTCTTGGAAAGCGGGATTAAAACGCTCGATATGACCCACTTGCAGAATACAATCATGATCGGCTGCCGCATTGACTAAAGATTCCGCTTCACTAATACTAGCGGCGATCGGTTTCTCGATCAAGGTATGTACTCCCGCTTGCAGACAGTCCATCCCGACTCGATGGTGTAACCGCGTGGGGACAGCGAGACAAACCGCATCTACCCTAGGTAAGAGATCTAAATAATTTTCAAAAAAACGGACTCGGTATTTACTGGCAGTTTCCAGTCCCTTTTCGACGTTGACATCGGCCACCCCGACGAATTCCACGTCTTTTAATAAACTCAGGATGCGACTATGGTGTTGTCCCATGTTACCGACCCCGATAACCCCGACTTTAATCGGTTTGAGTTGATTTCTGTTACCCGGAAAGTTTGCTGGTTGATTGGACATGAATTTTAGACTCCTGTGTTCACACTCCCCACACCACTTG
>NZ_JADEXI010000451.1:0-3860 GCF_015207185.1 Microcystis sp. LEGE 08355
AAGTAGAGCTTGCTGAATAAATGTGAAATATAGACGAGGTAAGGGTTTTAGGGTTCTGTTTCGCTCCCACAGGTGCAAGATTTTGAGAGAATCGTGGTTCAAAACCTGGCCTCTTCATCGGCCCGCGTCCTGTAGGGGCGAAGCATTCGGGCAATAACCTATCGGTGAAACCCTAGATATTCTATCCGAATGCTTCGCCCCTACTTTTTGCCGCAAACCCTAAATATCAATGGGAGCGATTTAAAAAACAGCTATATTCTGCTTCTGTCAGTCTTCCCGCTTCGTAGAGAGTATCGGTAATTTCTGCTAGGGTTAAAACCGAATAAGCTTGATAACCATGGCTACGAAGTTTATCTTTAACAGGGCCACCATGGTCGATAAAAACCACGATATCATTAACTAATAATCCCGCCGATTTAATCTTGGCTGCCCCCTCGATCGCACTTTTGCCAGAAATTAAAATATCGTCCACTACTACCACGGTTTCCCCCACCTGAAAATTACCTTCAATTACTCTTCTTGTGCCGTGAGCTTTTACTTCTTTGCGGGGGAAAATCATCGGATGATTTAATAATAAAGATAAACCCGTAGCTGTAGGTAAAGAGCCGTAGGGTATGCCAGCAATGCGGTCAAATGTCAAGGTTTTTAATATTTCTCCATAGGCTTCAATTACCTGCTGAAAAATATTAGGATTAGAGATAATTTTTCTCAGATCAATATAATAGGAAAAAGTTTCCCCCGATGCTTGCACATAATCGCCAAACATCAAGCAGCCAATATCAAATAATTGTAGAATTAAATCCTGATGAGGATGTTGTTTTAAAAGACAAACGTTAGCAGTCCAAGTCTCATCTTGGCTCGATTCTTGCTGGTGATTTTGTTGAATTTTGTTGACTTCCTCGCGTAAATCCTTGACTTTTGTTCCCAAATCTGGTTGAGATAAAAAGTCTTGGGGTACAGGAATTAATAAACCCTCGCCATGACTATTTAAACCCACAGTAATTAACTCGGAGAATTTACTTTTGTCTTCCCAAATACTGCGTAATAAAATCAATCTTTCGGGGGCAAAATTGCGAATCTTGGTCAAAATCTCCGGTTGAGTGGTTCCTACTTCTAAAAACACCTGTTCGGGAGTTCCCCAGGTGCAAGCTTCTTTGACAACTTGCAGATAAAAAGGATTGTCGCGACTGGGGAATTCTTGCAGATTAATCGCGCCTTGATTGGAAGTATGACAAAGGATAAAAGCGCCATGCTCGGGATAAACTAAAAAAGGAGCAACGTGATCCTGTCCGGAGTAGGGATTGAGAGTAACCGCGTCCACCTGCCAAGTTTTAAAGATAGTCTCGGCTAAAATACTGCTAGTATTAATATCACCGTGTTTAGCATCCAAAATTACTGGGATATGAGCGGGAATTGCCGTTAAAACTCGCTGTAATAATTCTAAACCTGCCGCTCCCAAAGCTTGATAAAAACCTAAAGTTGGTTTGTAGGCACAGACAAAAGGAGCAGTTTCATCGATAATAAACTTGAGCCACCGTTCCAAATTAACGATTAATTCTCCCGGGGTGGAGGGCATCATTTCGGGGTTAGCATCTAAACCGAGGACAAGTAGAGTCTGGTTTTGACTAATGGCGTGGTTTAACTTTTGAAAAAAATTCATCGGTTCCTAATCTCAGAATTCTGGATTAGTCTCTAATTCTACACTATTTGGTCGAAAAATAGGCTGTAAAATTGTCTGGTGCAGACTTTTTCTGGTGTCAGCGTCAAGAAATTTCTTTTGTAGTGGTTGCCATTCTTGCCATTTTTGGCGACGGATATTTTGGAAAATTTCTAGTTATGTTGGCATTTCCTTGGCCAGACAATTGGGGAAAATTTGGCTAAGAAAATCCGAGAGAACACAACAATCCTGCATTTCTCCGAGAATACCTTGAAGGTTTTTAATATCTTCTAGATACTCTCGATACTTATCGCCATAAAACTGAGGGAATAACTCCATATTATAGCGGGAACGCTTGGCTTCTTTGCGGAGATCGTGCAGTAATAATCCTTCTTTTTCCAATAAGTCATCAATTTCTTGACTAGAAAACTCTCCTACTTTTTGATCTTCCTCTAAATTTACCCCAACTAACCAGCCTTCGTGCAGTAAAAAGCGACTCGCTTGCGGTAATAATAAGTCTGGTAAAACCGTGGCAATATCTAATTTTCCCATCGGTTGATAGGTGGGATTATCCAACCAACTGGCAAAATCTGCCTTAAAATTGAGAAATTTATCGGACTTTAAGAGTTTTTCTACCTTAGCAAAAGCCTTCTCCCTTCGGTGTTCGAGAACTTGTAAAACTTTCTTCAGTAAATCCTGTTCTTTCGGTGGTAAAATTGGCTGATAATGGCCGACAAAAGCCGATTTTAACACATCTAAATCCCGCAATTCTCCTAAAATTCTGCCCAGATTACCCACCCGTTTTTGATCGGCAGATTTCGGCATGGTTAAAGCGGGTCTAAAACCGGTTAAGGTACTGCGAAGACGGCGCATTCCCACACGAATTTGATGTAATTCTTCCGGATCCTGATCGAGTAAAACCCCAGCTTCGTGTTTAAGAACTTTATGAAAATGTTTATCAATACCGATATAGGCCCAATCGGCAACAGTTTTAGCTTGAGGATTAAATTTGTTAGTCATTGGTCTTTAGGGGGGAAATAATGTCAAGATGGTGATAGAGTCTTTAAATAAAGACTGGAACTAATAGATCCCATTCATTCTATACAATAGGATGAAGCAGCCGCTTTAAGAGAAGTTTATGGATAGTTTTTGGCTAGATTATGGGGGGGAAATCGCTTTTCGCACTGGAGAACATCTTTTCTTGACGGGAATAGCCATGGCTATGGGTAGCTTAATTGGGATTCCTCTAGGTATTTTGATTAGTCGTCAAGCTATTCTCGCCCCACCAATTATAGCGATCGTTAACACCCTACAGACTATCCCCAGTTTGGCCCTATTTGGTTTTTTAATTTCCGTGCCTTTTTTGGGAGGAATCGGCAAAATTCCCGCTATTGTTGCCCTAACTCTCTATACTTTACTGCCAATTGTTTTAAATACCTATCTGGGCATCAAAAAAGTTGATCCCGAATTAAAATTAGCCGGGTTATCCCTAGGCATGACCGACGGTCAAATCCTGCGCTATATCGAATTACCCCTGGCCAGGGCGACAATTTTGGCAGGAGTGAGAATTGCGACGGTGATTGCTATCGGTGTGGCTACGATCGCAGCTGCCATTGGTGGCGGTGGTTTGGGAGTGTTTATTTTTCGCGGTATTGCCACGGTCAACAATCAGTTAATTTTGGCGGGGGCAATTCCTGCCGCTTTTTTAGCCCTTGTTGCCGATTGGAGTCTCGGTTGGTTAGAAAAGACCTTTTCCCCTTCGCCACGTCCGAAAAAGCCCTCTAAATGGCAATGGGGCTTAGGTTTAATCGGTTTGGCCCTGCTATCTTTTCTCTTGACTCAAATTTTCCATTCATCCCCCGGCACCGTGGTGATCGGTTCCAAAAATTTTACCGAACAGGTGATTTTAGGGGAAATTTTGGCACAGGAAATCGAAAAAGAGACGAATTTACGGGTTGATCGTCAATTTAATCTCGGTGGTACTCTGATCTGTCTTGACATCCTCGCCGCCGTAAAACGGACGGCGATTCCCAAACCTCACGATTTAGGTTTCTGCTTCTTTCCCTTGCGGGGTTCCGCACCTGCCTTAACAGATTTACTCTGTTCTGGTCTTATGGTCGCTCTACAGACTGACACCGCAAGCCCTGCGGCCAAAATATTTTTACTGGCGTTAATATCTCGGTCATGGTGAGTCCCACAGTCT
>NZ_JADEXI010000452.1:0-3853 GCF_015207185.1 Microcystis sp. LEGE 08355
GACTTGACCACACCGGGTAAAAGACCTTGGTGGGCCCATTCGCGTAAAACGTTGCGGGATAAACCAAAATCGCGATAGTATCCTCTCGGTCTGCCGGTCGTTAAACAACGGTTGCGGTGACGACTGGGGGCGCTATTGCGGGGTAATTCCTGTAATTTTTGGTGAATTGCCAGTTTTTCTTCAAAATCTTCGGCGGTGCGGAATTGTTCTTTTAGTTCCGCTCTTTTAGCTTCGTATTTTTGTCTGAGACGAGCGCGTTTTTTCTCGCGTTCTACCATCGATTTTTTGGCCATGGGGTTTCTCGAAAAAGATTTAACCTGTAAAGACAGCATCTTCCATTATAACCTGAAACACCAGTGACAAAGGTGACATTTGTTGATATTAATTCTTAAAGTCCTAGTTGAAAATTTTCTATGTCTGAACCGCCTCAATTGCTCCAACAACGTCTTTTTTATCAAGGTCGCGTCTTTCAATTTGAAGTCTCAAAACTGCGTTTACCTAACGGTGTCGAGGGAGAATGGGAATGTGTCCGTCATCCGGGGGGCGCTTTAGCAGTTCCAATCACCAAGGAAGGTCAATTGGTTTTAGTACGTCAGTATCGATTTAGTTTGCAATCTCGAATTCTGGAATTTCCCGCCGGAACGATTGATGAAGGAGAAGACCCTGCTACGACGGTAAAACGAGAATTAGAGGAAGAAGCGGGCTATCGGGCGCACAATTGGCAATCTTTGGGTAAATTTGCTCTGGCACCGGGTTATTCCGATGAGTACATTTATGCTTTTCTGGCCCAGGATCTGGAAAAATTAAGCTTGCCCCCCGCTCAAGATGCCGATGAAGATCTGGAAGTGGTTTTTATGAGTTTTGAGGAAATGGAATCAGCGATCGCCAGGGGAGAATCGATCGATGCTAAAACTATTACTAGCTTCTATCTGGCCCGTTTAGCCGCTATAACTGGACTTCCCAGTTGACAAAAAGCCATAACCTGTACTGTAGGAGGGATTAAGAGAATTTCTGCTGCTCCTTTACTGGGTACAAATCAAGGAAACCCCGAATAAATCTAACGCATGATTGTTGCAGTTCAGTCGGTCGATTTATCTTAGCAAAACGATAACTTCCCTCTCTAATCGTACATTCTACTGTATTCAAGCAAATCGTCCCCAAGTCCTCCAATAAAGTCCGAAAGTAATATAGTCTAATCCTTTTATCGGTTTTACTAATTCATTGATTTTCTCCTTTGTTAAAATTCCTCGATCGCTTACCCAGACCACATTCTCAATCCCCCAACCTTTTCTTACTTTCTCGATTTGTCTGGCTAAGGTGGCACTATCGGATGTGTTTCCTTCAAAGACTTCTCCCGCTATCGGACAACCCTTAGCTGAACATAGTAAGCCAAAAACTATCTGAGTTTTCCCTTTCTTTTTATCTCGATTGTAACGCCCCTTTAAGAGCCAGTTTCAGATTGTCGATAATATCATCGGGTAATTTTGAGAGGTTGGCCAGGGTTCTTTTTTTGACTTGATCTCCTTCTCGATAGGAATCAGGTCGAAGAACGGCGGGGGGGAATTACGGTTAGGAACTTTTTCTATATACATGACTACCATTCTAGCAAATGGAGAGAGTTCTTGTCCATTAAGAAGTGTTACAAATTACATGGGTGCATTAAGAAAAGTTAATGGGTGCATCCATTGATGGATAAGGGTTTTCTGTTTTTATAGTAGATATGTACCAAGAAAGTTCAGTAATACTAGATCCGTTGAGTATAGGCTACATATCAGGAGAGGCACTCATGCAAGAGGCAAGAGGCAAAACGGAGAATAAATAATCAGTTTTTAATAACCAGATTTAGGATAATACTAGATCCGCTAACTATAGGCTATTTTGGATCAGGTGACGAAACTAGCATTTTCTCCTAATTGAAGCGAAAAAACCCCGCATGACTTCAAGAAATCACCGGGGTTTTTAGGAAGAATAGGGATAGGGAAGGAATTTAACCCTCGGTTTCCTCTCTGGTTTGGATAAACAGAATCAAGAGGAAAACCGTGGGGACTAGGACGAATAGGATACTAGCGATAAAGCCGAGATTATTTACCTGCATGAGTTAACTCCCTTAAGTGACAACGGATTTGCATTAAAGATTAACTCCTAGAATATCATCCCAGAGGGCGTTGCTGATTTGAGAGGGGAACTGGGGAAGTGGGAGCCTTGGTGGTTATCTTTTCGTCCCCTTGGCCGGCGCGTCTTTAACTGGTACTTTTGGATCGGTGGCGATGATGTGAAGATCGATATTTTTCTGCCAGATCAGGCGCATAAGTTTTTGGGTGAAAGAACCTTTGATTAAATGCTTCCAGCGCGATTGACGGCTCTCCCCGATCACAATCTGGGTGATTCGCTCCTGTTCGGCCACTTCTGCGATCGCTTCGGCCACCTGATAGCTTTTAATCCGTAAGAATTTCCCCTCGAATTCCCGACATAAACGTTCGCAGGTTTCGATATGTAAAGCCTCCTCTTTGGTGAGAAAGCGATCGGGGTTATCGACGAAAATCACAAAAAATTCCGCGTTCATATACCCCGCTATCCGCGCTCCTCGACGTAATAATCGTAAAGAGTTGGGATAGGTGGAAACACAAACTAATACCCGTTCGTGAACGGGACAGGATTGACCGATAAATGTCGAATTACTCGCTTCTTCTTCTACTGTATCAGCCACTTCGCGCAGGGCGAGTTCCCGGAGGGCAATTAAATTACGCCGTCGAAAGAAATTATTTAAAGATGGTTGGATCTTTTCGGGAGCGTAGATTTTTCCCGCTAATAATCTTTCCTCTAGGGTTTCGGCGGTGACATCTACCACAATCACTTCATCAGCTTCCTCCAAAATTCGATCGGGTATTCGCTCTCGCACCACCACCCCAGTGATTCGGGCGACCAGATCGTTTAAACTCTCGATATGCTGGATATTCACGGTCGAGTAAACATCGATTCCCTCGGATAAAATTATCTCCACGTCCTGAAAGCGTTTCTCTCGCTCCGAACCGGGTGCGTTCGTGTGGGCCAATTCATCAATCAGACACAGCTGCGGTGAGCGAGCGATAATCGCTTCCGTATCCATTTCCGAGAGAGTGAATCCCTCTTTCTCTAGGATTTTTCTCGGTACGATTTCCAATCCCTCGGCTTTTTCGGCGGTCTCTTTTCTGCCGTGGGTTTCAAGCAGTCCAATCACCACGTCGGTTCCCTGCTTTCTGAGGCTATACCCCTCCTCCAGCATCTTGTAGGTTTTCCCGACTCCCGGAGCCATCCCGATAAAAATCTTATGTCTTCCCCGTCGCACAATTGTCTCCTTTTTGGCAACTTACCTTACAGATTAAGATAATTCGATCGTAGCCGGGGGGATTGATGATACTCAATCCTCACCCCCTCTGATACTAAATCTGGTTATTAAAGACTGATTATTTATTCCCCTTTTTGCCTTTTGCATGAGCAGAAAACGGGTTTCTCGGAGAAACCCGTTTTCTGTGCGTATGATACTAAATCCTGTTTAAAAGGTATAGGGGAGGGTAGTGATTCGGTAGTAGTGGTAAGCCATCTTGCTTATCTGGACTGAGTCGTGTAGAATATTTACTAATAAAAATAATTGCTTGATAAATGTTGGGAATTTGCTTTTTATGATTGCTATTTTTATCAATATCGGTGGTGATTCGGTAGTAGTGATGGCGGCTTAATCCTTTGCCAGGTGTGCATTGTAGTCATGGATAAAATACCAAAGGGTTCCCCAACGTGATTCTCCATTTTTTTAGAGAAAGATAGACTCTCTCTCACCAACCGAGAAATCCTTTGTCGAAAGGTATTATTTAATCTT
>NZ_JADEXI010000453.1:0-3849 GCF_015207185.1 Microcystis sp. LEGE 08355
GAAGGGGAAGATTTAGCCACAGAAATTACTGCCGGTGTCTATAGGCAAAATGAAGGGAAAGTGGTGGCTTTATTAACAGAAATTCTCTCAATTCTCGAATTTGTCCATCACAAACAGGTGATCCATCGCGATGTTAATCCCTTCAATCTTATTCGTCGCAGCCAAGATCATCAATTGGTTTTAATTGATTTTGGTGCTGTCAAACAAATTAGCACTCAAGTAGTTAAAGAAGGTAAAACCATTTCTACCATCGCTATTGGTACCCCGGGTTATTTCCCCAGTGAACAGGCCCAAGGTTATCCGCGTTTTAGTAGCGATATCTATGCCACTGGTATTATTGGATTACAAGCTTTAACTGGTAAAGAGCCCGAAGAGATTCCACTGGATGCTCGCACAGGGGAAATTCTCTGGCAACATTTGGCCATGACTAGCGCCGAGTTTAGTTATGTTATCGAGCGCATGATCCGCTATGATTTTCGTCAGCGTTATACCAGTGCCAGTGAAGCATTAATCGATCTGAGAAAATTAGGTAAAATTCATCATCTCGATCCGAAAACTACCTATGGGGTGAAACCTCAAGGTCAGGTTGCTCGTCCAGGGAAATCTTGGCTAACAAAAATCTTGTTTGTCTCTGGGACAATTGGCTTAATAGCCGGTGCTTATCTGGGTTTTGATTATTGGAAAAATTCCCGTAATTCTCTTGATTACTATCAACAAGGTCAGACTTTTTATCAACTCAAACGCTATACCGATGCCCTCAATTCCTATGGTCAAGCCTTAAAAATTAATCCCGATTATCTTGAGGCATTGCAAGGAAAAGCTGATGCTTTATTAGCTTTACAAAGATACTCGGAAGCTTTAAATACCTACGAAAAAGCTATTCAAATTAACCCAGATTCCGCTTGGCCAGCTTGGCTCGGTCGCGGGGAAGCTTTAGATAAATTAGGCAAAAATCAAGAGGCTTTGGAAAGTTTTGAGCGGGTCTTATCTCTTAATCCTGCTGCTAGTCAAGCTTGGCAAGGTAAGGCCGATATCTATCTAGAACTGCAACAATATTCCGCCGCCCAAAAAGCTCTTGACAAATTGTTAACTTTTCAACAAAATGATGCCAAAACATGGTATAAAAAAGGCTGGTCATTACAAAATCTTGAGGATTATGAAGGGGCAGTTAAAGCCTACGATCAGGCTCTAGCGATCGAACCAGATAATGCCTTAATTTGGTATCAAAAAGGTAATAGTTTGTATCAATTAAATAAAATTAATGAGGCTTTAGAAAGTTATAGCAAAGCCGGACAATTTAATCCCCAATTTTCCCAAGCTCACTATAGTCAAGGGATTATTCTGCAAAAATTAGGCCGCAAACCAGAAGCTTTGGAGGCATTTACTCAAGCAACTCAAGCCAATTCTAATTATTATCAAGCTTGGTTAAATCAAGGGGCATTACTTCATCAAATGGAAAGATTTCAAGAAGCGATCGCATCCTACGAAAAAGCTCGCCGCATTTCTTCCCAAAAAGCCGAAGTTTTTATCGGTATCGGTAACGCTTGGTATCGTTTAGGCGACAATTACCAAGCTATAAATGCCTATCAACAGGCGATTCAAAGACAAAAAGATAACCCCGAAACCTGGAAAAGTTTAGGCAATAGTTGGTTTAAACTCGGTCAATACGAGCGAGCGATTCAAGCTTATCAAGAATCCCTTCGTTATCGTTCCAATGACCGAGAAGTGCAGGCACAAAAACAACTGGCAGAAACTCGCTGGCAAGAACTTCAGCAATCTTCCCAAAACCAAACCCCCAAAGTCGATAGTGAGGAACAGGTTCCCTAACTTCCGCTCTTTTTCGGCAGCTTTATCGCTTTTTACCGGTATTTCTCGGCAATAATTCCCGTCCTTGATAAAACTGTTTTTTCAGTTCTCCCAAGCGCCAATAAACTGCCACCATAATTGCAGTTAATACTGTCAGCACTGTCACGGGAACAAGGGCCGATTGAGCGAAAATTAGAGCTAAAACTGGTAAAGATAGACCAAGAACAATAGCGATCGCTAATGTTAACCCCCGCAGACGATTAATATTTTTAAAAGCCCCTTGACAAACAGCACAATTTTTGGTATGGGAGTGATAGCGTTCGAGGAGAATCTCTTTTGATTGTAGGGGGGGAAAAGGTTGACCGGCGAAAGGATCAGCTTGGTATTGATTAACCCAATTGCGATACTCAAACACTAATAAATCCGCTTTGGTAGGGAGATAACAAGCTTGACTAAAATTCTGACTACCTCCCTGAGCTTGCAGATAACGCTCTTGATAGTAGAGAAAAATCTGATCATCTTCGAGAATAGCATTTTGATTGATGTGGGAATACCAAGTGGGGGTAAGCTTAATGAAGAATTTCGGCAGTTTAGAGTTAAATTTAAAGGGAAAACGAGCAAAGAGACGACATTCTCCCTGACGGATTGGAGTTGCATAGACTGCGGTTAAAGTCCGTCCGAACTTTTCCGAGGTGAGATCGTGGTAAATGAATCCGGGGGCGATAAAATTGCTGTATTGCTGACCTAATTGACCTTTACGCGGTCCTTCGGGCCAAATACCCTTAAATCCCTGACGATTGGACTCGATAATTTCTAACTCCATAGGAGCGGCATTGGCCCGATTACCGATGGTGAGATGATGGGTATAGGGAACATGACTAGAATCGATAATATTTTCGATTAAAGTGACGGCCGAGTAGGGTAGATCTCGAAATGTATCCAAACAAATCCAAGCATCACCATCCTCCTCCATGGGTTCAATAATTGGAATCGCAGTCAGGGGAGCATTTTCGGGATTACCCGCATAAACGAATAATAATCCCTGACGGATAGCCGTGGGAAAAGACCGCACACAAGCGCGTCGAGAGGTGTTAGCTTGACTGTTTTCCGGTTGTTGGGGAATAAATTCACAGTTTCCTCCTCCGGAAAAAGACCAACCGTGATAGGGACATTCTAGATGTCCGCTTTCGTTAAGACGACCTTCTGAGAGAGGAGCGAGACGATGGGGACATTTATCCTCGAAAACTCGCCATTCTTGCTGATTTTTGTCCCACCAAATCACTAAATCCTCTTCTAGTAGGGTAAAGCGTTGGGGCTGCTTTTTGTCTAAATCTTTGACGTAGTAGATAGGATACCAAACTTGACGACAATCAAAGCGATCGATATCTGTTCCCCCGATGGGATAGGTAGCAGTGCTGCTCAACATAAATTTTCAAATAAGTTAACATTTCTCCTCCAAAATCTAACAAATTTAATCGACAAAAGGGGACAGATGCCGGTATCTGCTGGGGAAACAAACACCGGCGCTATATTTTGGGGTGATAATTAAAGGGTTAACCACAGAAACCAAAAACCTACCTAAAGCTTTTTAAAGTTACTCATTTCTGTAGCTAGATAACTAAAATAAGTAACTTTGGCCAGCAATTCTCATTTTGAAACGATTTTGCGTTGTTTCAGCGATATAGAGATTCGTTAAGAATTATTAACCCCTCTAGGTGCAGGGGTTTTAATGTCATGAAACCTTAAAATGAGAATTGCTGAACTTTGGCCACAGATAGATTTTAAGAACGTTATCAGGTATAATCAGGATATGAAGCTAGTTGAACGTCATATTATCAGTCAAAACCATCCCTTCTGGTCAGAAATCGACCATTATGCCTTTTTGTCAAAAAATTTGTTCAATCTAGCTAACTACAATTATCGCCAATATTTCTTTGAAAACTCCCAAAAACTGAGTTTTAATCAACTCTATCATCTGGTATCTAAAACCTCAGATTATTTAGCTTTACCCACGAAAGTGAGCAAGCAGATAATCAGAAGATT
>NZ_JADEXI010000454.1:0-3842 GCF_015207185.1 Microcystis sp. LEGE 08355
GATAAATTGTGAGCTACAAATCCCCAGTTTACCGAAAGAGTTTAAACCGATTATTGAAGGGTGTTTGCAAAAAGATAGAAAACAAAGATGGACAGCACAACAGGTTTTAAATGCCTTACAAGCAGTCAAAAAGCCTGTTTCACCTACTCCATTTACCGAAAAACTACCCAATCGAGTCACACTGGAGATGGTGAGCTTACCAGCAGGTGAATTTCTCATGGGATCTCCTGATAGTGATCCCGATGCTTCGGATGATGAAAAGCCTCAACACCAAGTTAAAGTCAACAGTTTTGCCATTGGTAAATATCCAGTCACTCAGGCACAATATGAAGCGGTAATGGGAACCAATCCCTCTTATTTTAAAAATAACTCTTGGTTTCAAAATAATCCCCAAAATCCGGTAGAAAAGGTTAGTTGGAATGACGCTCAAGCCTTTTGTCGGAAATTGAGTCAAATAACAGGGAAAACCTATCGCCTACCGACGGAAGCGGAATGGGAATATGCTTGTCGTGCGGGGACTACTACTCGCTTTTATTTCGGTGATGATGCCAATCAGTTAGGAGATTACGCTTGGTATAGCGCAAATTCTCAGGATAAAACTCATCCTGTGGGACAGAAAAAACCCAATGCTTGGGGACTGTATGACATGATTGGCAATGTTTGGGAGTGGTGCGAAGACAATTGGCATAGTACCTATGAGAATGCGCCAAAGGATGGCAGTGCTTGGTTAACAAATGATGATGATTATCAAATATTGCGGGGCGGTTCTTGGTGCTACAATCCATTTTTCTGCCGTTCCGCTTTCCGCAACGACTTCGATAGGCGCGTCGGCTTCTACGGCAGCCTCGGTTTTCGCGTGGTGTGCGGTGCCGGGAGGACTCTATAACCCTTTTTCCCTTTTTTTCCCTTTTTACCCTTTTTCCCTTGTTTCAAGGCTCTGCCTTGAAACACAATATTTAAGGCTCTGCCTTAAAGCAATATTCAGGTAGAACCTGAAGAGAGCGTTCCCAGGTAGAACCTGGGAACGAGATAACGAGATAACGAGATAAAGCTTGTGCTATCTGTTCAAAGTTTAATCCTAATGCCAATAAACGCTGTTAATTCAGCTTCTTGTCTGCCTTACTCCAAAGCTTCCTGATAAACTTTAGTTTGTTTTAAATCGCTTAAACTAAACATCGCTTCTATCTCCTTTCTACTGACTTGGGGTAACTTATACCATTTTTCATAAGTAATGGCAGAGATGGTTAATCGCCCTCACCCCTAACCCCCCACCCCCCGATGTCGGGGGGGCAAGGGGGGGTAAGATACCTGCCAAGAATAAAGAAAAATGGTATTATAAACCAAAATTGTCTCTATCAATTCTAAAAGTTCTTGCTGTTGTTTGAGATTAGGTAATTCTTGTCTAATCCGTGGAATTAATTGTTTTCCTTGCCCTCAAATCATTACAGATATGCCAATAATCCCAGATAATAGAGAATGGATATCTCCGAAAATTAAATATGCGTAACCTGAAATTCTTGGTAGGGACAATTCATGAACTGTCCCTACATTTTTGGAGTAAAATTTATTAATTATACCTACATTTTCGGAGTATAATTCATGAATTGTCCCTACATTTTCGGAGTGTAATTCATGAATTATCCCTACATTTTCGGAGTATAATTCATGAATTATCCCTACATTTTCGGAGTATAAATCATGAACTATCCCTACTTTTTCGGAGTAAAATTCATGAATTGTCCCTACGTTTTTTTCGGAGATGTCTAATGATGACACAGCTAGTCTCTCTGCTATAGTACAAAAGTCGTTTAGCATGATACGCTATGTTACCTTATTGCGATCGCTTTGAACTTTTCCTATTCCCTTTGAGTCGCTTGTCTAAGCTGTTCGATCTCTAATTCTAAAGCTTGTGCTATCTGTTCAAAGTTTAATCCTAATGCCAATAAACGCTGTTAATTCAGCTTCTTGTCTGCCTTACTCCAAAGCTTCCTGATACACTTTAGTTTGTTTTAAATCACTTAAACTAAACATCGCTTCTATCTCCTTTCTACTGACTTGGGGTAGCTTATAAACCAAGATTGTCTCTATCAATTCTAAAAGTTCTTGCTGTTGTTTGACCTTAGGTAATTCTTGTCTAATCCGTGGAATTAATTGTTTTCCCTGCTCGATCGCTCTTGCGGTTGGTGCTATAATTAACTGTAACATCGATATTCCCAGGGATTCCACTTCCCTAATTTTCAGGGAAAAAGTCCCGGAATTTTACCCCCTGATCACTGCAAGGACTGGCACTTTTTGCTTTTAAAAAAGCCTTTAGATTTATTCAGCAAACCTTAATTAATTAGTCCTTGAGCAGTGCGATACATTGGGCTAAAGAAGCGTTAGTTTTCAACGCTTGCGGGTTAATATGGGTGGCAGCGGCTCGATAACCTTGTTCTAAGAGAGCTGCAATTAAATCTTCCATTTTGGGTAAATCTAATTTACCCCTTCTACCAATTTCCCGAAAGCTATAAAAATAGGGAGGAAAATCGTTTTCTTCCCTCATTATTTCTAACAATTTACCTACCTTTTTCCACTGCCATTGAGCGGCTAAATCTGCCATCTTTTCTAGATAAAGGCGATCGTGTAAACTGCCTAACCACAAGGGTCCGGTTAAGGTTAAAGGTTGCCCGTCCCCAGAACAAACTATCTTGCCTAACTTCGGCCAAGGCACTGATTGATATTCCCCGCAGCTATGACAATAACCGAGAAAACCGTAGTTATGACTATTTAATTGTCTATTAGCTGTTAACCGCACCATCACCCGATAACTTTGACCAAAAAAGAAGGAAAAAATCGGCGTAATTCCTAAACCTAATCGGGCCGATTCTAATTGCAAACCAGCGATAATTAATCTTAATCCCTGTTCGTGGGCAGCCGGATGATTGCGAGCATAGGCTCCATAATCAGCTAAACTATTTTCTAGATTATGACCCGTCAGCGTCCGTCCATCGGTATTAGTTAGATAAATTAAACCACCGATTTTAGTGGCTAAAGGAATAGCACTGAACAGAGATGCAGGAGAACCAAAAGCATCAATATCAACTAGATCATAATGGTCTTTTTCAAGATAACATTCTAGGAGAACTTCTTGAGCAGATTTATAGGTTATTTTACCTTTTTTCTGTTGTAATAAACTCTCTAAGTTAGCGTCTAAAGTTGGCTTAATTTCTGGATTACCATCATTAACCCACAGCCAATCCGCACCACTTTCTAACCAATACCTGAGCGCTCGCACACCAGAGCCGCTCATTACTTCTAAAACGCGCAAACTGCCCCGCTCTTTTTGGGCAATTGCCGCCCCTAAAACTCCTAAATCTCGGACGATTTTACTCTCCGGTCGATAAAAAGTATTGTTGATATTAAATATCGCTTTTTCTTCCTGCATCGCTCATCTCATAATTAAGTAGGTAGGCACAATTATTTGTAGGATGGGTTAGCGGTAGCGTAACATGAGCGGGCGTTGGGTTTCATGCTTCAACCCAACCTACGTTCATTTTATATTTAATTCCACCCACCTACTTAGCACTCGATCTCTTCTTTTGTCTTTCCATGATTAACTAGGATCGAAAAGGGTCAACCACTGCCAAAACCAATCAGACATCAAGATAGAAGATAAATCTAAAGAAAGTGTAAAATTAGCAGAAATTCCCGATTTTTTTACTATTATATCCCTAAAAAGCTGATAGTTTCCCCATGAGAACGGCAAATTGAAGGTAAAAAATAACTATTTTTTAATATCTTATAACAGTTTAATCCGGTCTGATGGGAGATAACCTAAAAGCAAAATCATTCAACCTTGATAT
>NZ_JADEXI010000455.1:0-3829 GCF_015207185.1 Microcystis sp. LEGE 08355
AAACTGGCGGAACCAACTAGAGAAGTGCGGGAGACGGTGGAATTGAAGCGCCCGGTTCGCCCTGGTATGCCCGCTAAAATCTCGGCTACCGGCGAGGAAGAAACCGACACCACCAAGAAATCTGGTGTTGATGGCACAGAAATCGATACAGATACCGGATTGCTCGGAGCAGACGGGCCCAAAAAACTCAAACGACCGACCATGCCCCCTCGCATGGCTAAAAAATCTAGCTGGGAAGAGGAAGAAGAAGAAGAGAAAAAAGCGGCCAAAACTGCCAAAACTGCTGGCAAAAACAAACGCCGCACCCAAGCTCTCTTTGAAGATGATGATGATCTAGAATCGGAACTATCCGGGTTAATCAATAGCCCCAGTTTTACCCTTTCCACTGCTCGTCCCCCCAAACCGCCCAGCGCTAAGGCTGCCACCCCTGGCACCCCAACAGCAGTCAAAGTTAAGCGGCCCAGTAAACCAACCGCCCACACCGGCAGTCCGAAAAGCGAGCGCCAAGAACCCCAAGAGGAAAAACGCCCAGAAAGCATCGTCATCACTGGTAGTCTCACCGTGCGAGACCTCTCGGAATTGATGAAAGTCCCGGAAACCGAGATCATCAGAACTCTATTTTTTAAAGGGATGGCGGTTAATATCACCCAAACTCTCGACGTGGACACGATCGAAATGATCGCCAGGGACTTCGAGATGACCGTGGAAACCCCCAGCACCCAGTCGGCGGCAATCAAAACCACGGAAATGATCGATGTCTCCGACTGGGAAAGTCTCCAGCGTCGTCCCCCCGTCGTCACCATTATGGGTCACGTTGACCACGGCAAAACCACCCTCCTCGACTCGATCCGCAAAACCAAAGTCGCCCAGGGGGAAGCCGGCGGCATCACCCAGCACATCGGTGCTTACCACGTCGATGTGGAACATAACGGCAAACCGGAACAGATTGTCTTTTTGGATACCCCCGGCCACGAAGCTTTTACCGCTATGCGCGCCCGTGGGGCGAGAGTCACCGATATAGCGGTGCTGGTGGTGGCCGCCGATGATGGTGTACAACCCCAAACGAAAGAGGCAATTAGTCACGCCAGGGCCGCCGAAGTCCCCATCGTGGTGGCGATTAACAAAGTCGATAAACCTTCCGCTAACCCCGACCGAATTAAACAGGAATTGACCGAACAGGGACTGGTGGCCGAAGATTGGGGCGGTGAGACGATTATGGTTCCCGTTAGCGCCCTGCGGGGTGAAAATCTCGATAATCTGCTGGAAATGATCCTCTTAGTGGCAGAAGTGGAGGAATTAGTCGCTAACCCCGATCGCTTGGCCAAGGGAACCGTGATCGAAGCTAACCTCGATCGCACCAAAGGTCCCGTGGCTACCCTGCTCGTCCAGAATGGTACTCTCCGCGTCGGTGATAGCATCGTCGCCGGTTCCGTTTTCGGCAAAATTCGGGCGATGATCGATGATCGCGGTCAAAAAGTCGAAGCGGCCACCCCCTCCTTTGCCGTGGAAATCCTCGGTCTTAGTGATGTCCCGGCCGCTGGCGATGAGTTCGATGTCTATGAAAGTGAAAAAGAGGCCCGATCAATTGCCGATCAACGGACGATCGAACGACGCAACACCCGTTTACAACAGGCCCTCTCCTCCCGTCGCGTTAGCCTTAGCACCCTCTCTATCCAAGCTCAAGAAGGACAACTCAAGGAACTTAATCTCATCCTCAAGGCAGATGTGCAAGGTTCCGTAGAGGCCATCCTCGGTGCGCTCAAACAGTTGCCCCAAAACGAAGTGCAGATTCGGGTTCTCCTCGCCTCTCCGGGGGAAATCACCGAAACCGATGTGGATCTGGCCGCCGCTAGTGGTGCGGTGGTGGTGGGCTTTAATACCACCCTTGCCAGTGGTGCGCGCGCATCCGCCGATCGGGAAGGGGTCGATATCCGCGATTACAATATCATCTACAAGCTTCTCGATGATATTCAAGGGGCGATGGAAGGTCTTCTCGACCCCGAAGAAGTGGAAGAACACCTCGGTTTCGCCGAAGTGCGCGCCGTCTTCACCGTCGGTCGTGGGGCCGTGGCGGGTTGTTATGTCCAATCCGGTAAACTGGTGCGGAATCGCTTCCTGCGCGTGCGTCGCGGCAAGGAAATTGTTTATCAGGGGGTTCTTGATTCCCTCAAACGGATGAAGGAAGATGCCCGGGAGGTCGCCACCGGTTTCGAGTGCGGTGTCGGTATTTCTAAATTCAATGACTGGAAAGAAGGCGATATTATCGAAGCCTACGAAATGGTCATGAAACGTCGCACTTTATCCAGCTAATTAGACGGTCAGCGTCAGGGAGTCGGGATTCAGTTATCAGTTATCAGTTATCAGTTATCAGTCATAATTCCCCCACTTCCCCACTTCATAATTCATAATTCATAATTTATAATTCTCATTTCCCTCTATGAAATCAGAACCTTTTTTGTGGATTCATCTGGCAGGGTTAGCGGCCTTGCCAATCTTTTTACAAATCGCTTGGATTGGTTTATCTGTGGGCGATCCCTTGCCTTTTCTTTGGCTAGAATGGCTATTTCTAGGAGCGATCGCTATCCTACCCGTCTTTTGGATGCAGTGGACAAAACCTTTTGATATCTTTAGTCTTTTGTTGGTTGCTCTAAAACCGAGTCAACTCACCCCCGAACAGTTAAAAATTCTCTCTCTTTTTAAACGTCCTCGCCATCGTCTTCTTACTCTTTTGGGAGTCGTCCTCTTAATTCTCATCACTTGGCCAATCTACAATTTTGCCCCTCTAGCGGCTGCCGTGGCCGCCTATCTCCCCCAATGGCGGCTTTTAGGTTTAGTAATCGCTGCGATCGCTCTCCTCTTAAGTCACCTATTTCTACAGGTTCCTCTGAGTGTTCTGGGGGTTTTAGCCACTAAGGAAAGTGACTGGACAGCCACCGAAGCTTTAGTTATTGAGCGCATTCCTGAGTTATTTACCATTGTTGGTCTAAAAGTTAATAAAATTATCTAAATTAGCTGAAATGCAGGATTGAGCGCCCGTTTAAGGGTTGAATATTCCTCGCATTACTCGGAAAAATCTCAGCCAATTGTTGCAGTTGTTGGGGAGAAATTTTGATCGCATTTTGCCAGACTAACCAGAGAACATCCTCGCTACAGGGGGGAGTGGACAAAGACCCCCGATATTCATAAAAATCGCTATTTTCTGGCAGTAAAAGCCCGGGATTGACCCAAGTATCGGGGATAATCATTTCAGGAGAAGGTTCTCGGGGCAAATAATCCCAAATGGTTTGTAAATAGGGATTATTTGCGCCGATTTCGGCTAAGATACCCACAACTGCTAAATTTCCCTTCCCATTTCGATGCACTAAATGAATTTCTAGAGGGAAAGACTGACCTTTAATCTGATGTTCGCTGGGATGATGAAAATGGAACTGCAATAAATCCCAAGTTTCGCCGTGAAAACTTATGTTTCCACCTTTTTCGGTATGAACCAAGATTGTACGGCCGTTATGGCGAATTTTTAGGGGTACAGGACGATAATTAAAAGTGGGGTGGTATAGCTCTTTTTCAGTCACTATACTCAGATCGATCGGTGTTTGTTGCTTTCCCGTGGTGCAGAGACGATAATTCCTTGATAATTCGCCCCAATGGTCAATATTTTGATAATTCCAAGTAAATTCTGGATTAATAGCCCCAAAAAGAGCGTGAGAGCCAATAAATTGCAGTAATTCTCGTCTATACATGGTATTAAATCCAGCAATCATCAGATAATTAGGGTTTGCTGAAAAAGTTTTTCCTGGGGGCAGGGTGTAGGGTGTAGGGTGTAGGGTGT
>NZ_JADEXI010000456.1:0-3826 GCF_015207185.1 Microcystis sp. LEGE 08355
GCCAGCTTTTCCATCAAGGCTATCATTACCAGCTAAACCTGTCAGGATGTTATTACCACTATTACCTGTCAGAATGTTATTGAGGTTATTTCCTGTACCATTGAGGTTAGCGGTTCCCGTAAGAGTAAGATTTTCAACGTTATCGGTTAGGGTGTAGGAAATGGAAGCTTGGACGGTATCAGTTCCCTCATTGAGGTTTTCTGTAACTATATCCCCCGTATTATCTACGGTGTAAGTATCATTTCCCAGACCACCAATCATTGTATCTGTGCCAGCTTTTCCATCAAGGCTATCATTACCAGCTAAACCTGTCAGGATGTTATTACCACTATTACCTGTCAGAATGTTATTGAGGTTGTTGCCTGTACCATTGAGGTTAGCGGTTCCCGTAAGAGTGAGATTCTCCACGTTATCGGTTAGGGTGTAGGAAATGGAAGCTTGGACGGTATCAGTTCCCTCATTGAGGTTTTCTGTAACTATATCCCCCGTATTATCTACGGTGTAAGTATCATTTCCCAGACCGCCAATCATTGTATCTGTGCCAGCTTTTCCATCAAGGCTATCATTACCAGCTAAACCTGTCAGGATGTTATTACCACTATTACCTGTCAGAATGTTATTAAGGTTATTGGCTGTACCATTGAGGTTAGCGGTCCCCGTAAGAGTAAGATTTTCAACGTTATCGGTTAGGGTGTAGGAAATGGAAGCTTGCACGGTATCGGTTCCCTGGTTGAGAGCTTCAATGACCAAATCCCCGGCGTTATTTACCGTATAAATATCATTTCCGGCTAATCCAGTCAAGGCATCTGCTCCAGAGGTTCCCGCAAGGGTGTCCGAACCAGAAGTACCGATAAAGTCATCATTTTGGATAGTGCCAATAGCCGTAGCGGTGGTAATAATAGCGCCGTTGGTGGCATTGGAGAGGGTGACGGTAAAGTTTTCATCCAGTTCTACTGTTGTATCTCCCTGAACGTCAACAGTAATTACTTGACTGGTTTCCCCCACCGCAAAACTCAAGGTTCCTGAAGGTAAGACTCCTCCGACAAAATCAGTGGCATTGGCAGGATTGCTGCCGCTGCCGGTAACTGCCCAGTTGACGTTATTGGTTCCGGTGGTATTAACCGCACGAGTGACGGTGAAAGTAAAGGCTTTACTGCCACTGTTGCCCTCGGTTTGATTGGCATTGGTGGCGGCAATAGCGAGGGTGGGAACTGCTACATCATCATTTTGGATAGTGCCAATAGCAGTAGCGGTGGTAATAGTAGCGCCGTTGGTGGCATTGGAGAGGGTGACGGTAAAGTTTTCGTTAAGTTCTACCGTTGTATCTCCCTGAACGTCAACAGTAATCACTTTTGAGGTTTCCCCCACCGCAAAACTCACGGTTCCTGACGGTAACACGGACCCGACAAAATCAGTGGCATTGGCGGGATTGCTGCCGCTGCCGGTAACTGCCCAGTTAACGTTATTGGTTCCGGTGGTATTAACCGAACGAGTGACGGTGAAGGTGAAGGCTTTACTGCCACTGTTGCCCTCGGTTTGATTGGCATTGGTGGCGGCAATGGCGAGGGTGGGAACTGTGGGACCACCCACATTTAAGGCCCACAATTCCCGACCGTTCACGCCGTTATCGGCAGTGAAGAACAAAGTATTGCCCACTGCCTTTAGAGAGAAGGGGGAGGAGCCAGAGGAACCGGGGAGGATATCTTTGACCAGAACCGTACCCGCCGCCGTGCCGTCGCTTTTCCACAATTCAGCATTGTTAACGTCGTCATTGGCCCGGAAGAACAAAGTATTGCCCACTGCCGTCAGATAGTAGGGGCTGGAGCCAATGGAACCGGGGCGGATATCTTTGACCAGAACCGTACCGGCCGCCGTGCCGTCGCTTTTCCACAATTCAAAGCCGTTAACGCCGTCATCGGCAGCGAAGAACAGGGTATTGCCCACTGCCGTTAGATAGCGGAAGTCGGAGCTAGAGGAACCGGGGCGGATATCTTTGACCAGAACTGTACCCGCCGCCGTGCCGTCGCTTTTCCACAATTCCCGACCGTTCACGCCGTCATCGACAGTGAAGAACAGGGTACTGCCCACTACTGTCAGATTGCCGGGGTTGGAGCTAGAGGAACCGGGGCGGATATCTTTGACCAGAACTGTACCCGCCGCCGTGCCGTCGCTCTTCCACAATTCATAACCGTTCACGCCGTCACGGGCGGTAAAGAACAGGGTGTTGCCCACTGCCCTCAGATTGTTGGGGTAGGACCAAGAGGAACCGGGGAGGATATCTTTGACCAAAACCGTACCAGCGGCCGTGCCGTCGCTTTTCCATAATTCCCGACCGCTAACGCCGTCAATGGCAGCAAAGAACAGGGTGTTGCCCACCGCCTTCAGACGGCGGGGGTAAGACCAAGAGGAACCGGGGCGGATATCTTTGACCAGAACTGTACCCGCCGCCGTGCCGTCGCTTTTCCACAATTCAGTACCGTTCACGCCGTCATTGGCCCGGAAGAACAGGGTACTGCCCACCGCCGTTAGATTGCTGGGGGCAGACCAAGAGGAACCGGGGCGGATATCTCTGACCAGAACTGTACCCGCCGCCGTGCCGTCGCTCTTCCACAATTCATAACCGTTCACGCCGTCAATGGCAGTGAAGAACAGGGTACTGCCCACCGCCGTTAGATTGCGGGGGTAGATATCTTTGACCAAAACCGTACCGGCCGCCGTGCCGTCGCTTTTCCACAATTCAGCATTGGCTTGGAAGTACAGGGTATTGCCCAGCGCCGTCAGATTGCGGGGGTCAGAACCAGATAAACCGGGGAAGATATCTTTAACTAAAAAAGGAGTTGACATGATTTTTTCCTGAATAAAGGGTGAAAATTAAACAGTTAGGTAGTGGTGCAGAATAAATTTCCTAGTGAAGAAAGGCAAGAGGCAAGGGGGGGGTTAGATTTGTGTCATTAATTTTGCTTAGGTACTCAAGCCGGCAAAGAAGGGTATATCTGGCTGAAAAACCTCAGATGTCTGCAAATCCGACAAATCTGAGGTTTCAACAGTGGTAAAAAAGCGGATATTTGTTCGATTCCGTCTTGATTGGGAGAGAGAATAACCGTGGCGACTTCTGGAATTACTCCAGCTTGGAGACTTTGATAATCGCTAACACCAGCATCGAGGAAAACTACAGTAGCGGTTAAACGCTGATTTCTCGCACTATTCACCTGATTAGCTTGACTCAAGCCATCAGATTGAGCAAAATTGAACAAAACATCGTCAACAGCAGAAAGGCTCGGCAAAAGGGTAGAAGTCATGACGTTAACTGCAAAAGATTAATGCGACTATTTTATGCAAAGAATCCCAAATCTTTCAAGGTTTCTATAACAAAAATTAACATTTATTACAAGAAACCCGTTTTCTCAAAGAAACAGAAAATGGGTTTCTCAAAGAAACCCATTTTCTAAATAGTTTCTCGCAGAAACCCGTTTTCTAAAGAAGTTCTAGGATTGGATTTTTGCCAAAGACTGCTTAAATTCTGCGAGAGAATTAGCGGTAGCTGCTAATTTAACAATCTCTTGTAATGTAGATAGTACCGAAACTTTATTCAGGTATTGTTCCACATCTAAAGGAACTTCACCCAAGCGAGCTTGCAAAACTGTTTTGACAAAATCACGAGCATTTTCTAACGCTCCAATTTCCTTGCCTATTTCTTTACCAATTTCCTTACCAATTTCCTTGCCAATTTCCTTACCGCGTTCTATTCCTCGTAACTCCATATTACTTACTAAAGGCATGGTTCTTTCCTCCTCAAATTGTTTGATTTTACTCTCTAAGCTTGACT
>NZ_JADEXI010000457.1:0-3823 GCF_015207185.1 Microcystis sp. LEGE 08355
AGCGTGATCGCGCTACATTTATTCAACAATTAAACTCATTAAACCCTATGCAAATTCAGTAAATTGGCCCGATGCCAACCAACTCAGAGATTTTTTAAAAATTAAACTTGCTAAGAAGTTAAAAGTCTGGAGGGTTCCTAAAGCTAACAATTGGTTAGCAAAAACGTTTCCATTAATTAGGGCTGGCTGAATAAATGTGAAATGTAGGCATGGTAAGGGTTTTGTGGCTTTTCTTGCTCCCACAGGTGCAAGATTTTGAGAGAATCGTGCTTCAAAACCTGGCGTCTTCATCGGCCCGCGTCCTGTAGGGGCGAAGCATTCGGGCAATAACCTATCGGTGAAACCGGAGATTTTCTATCCGAATGCTTCGCCCCTACTTTTTCAGCAGACCCTAATTAAACTTGCTAAGAAGTTAAAAGCAGTAGGGGCAATTCATGAATTGCCCCTACTCCGTTGGATGGTTTCCATTAATTAAACTTGCTAAAAAGTTAAAAGTCTACATCATTAAAGCTGATATTAACAAGGACGCACTAATCGGTTTCCATTAATTAAACTTGCTAAGAAGTTAAAAGGATTCCAACGTTCTACTCTATAACTTAGAGTATAAGGGTTTCCATTAATTAAACTTGCTAAGAAGTTAAAAGTGGAATTTATACTCAACATAATGAGCAAATCGTCGAAGAAGAGTTTCCATTAATTAAACTTGCTAAGAAGTTAAAAGATGCAAATAATAGCCGCAGCAGTAGTTGCGCTATGCGCCTTCGTAAAAACGTTTCCATTAATTAAACTTGCTAAGAAGTTAAAAGGTAAGTTTTCAAAAACGAGGTTTTTGTTATGAAATTGTTTCCATTAATTAAACTTGCTAAGAAGTTAAAAGTGGCCATAAAAATAGATGACAACGTCTGGACCAATGTTTCCATTAATTAAACTTGCTAAGAAGTTAAAAGAATCTCCAAGAGATTGCGAGTATTTTAAAAGCATTTACGTTTCCATTAATTAAACTTGCTAAGAAGTTAAAAGACTGTGCGCCTTGATCTTGTGGCTTGATGCCACAATCCGTTTCCATTAATTAAACTTGCTAAGAAGTTAAAAGAAGCGACCAAAAACTAAGCACCATCTACAAAATCATCAAGTTTCCATTAATTAAACTTGCTAAGAAGTTAAAAGGGAGGCAGAGGAAAGATCGGCAAGAAACTCAGGACAAAGTTTCCATTAATTAAACTTGCTAAGAAGTTAAAAGACTAGGTATCCTAGATTACTCGCGCCCCCCTAACAGTTTCCATTAATTAAACTTGCTAAGAAGTTAAAAGAAGTGGTAATAACCCCTTACGATGAGGAGGAAATGGACGTTTCCATTAATTAAACTTGCTAAGAAGTTAAAAGTACATATGTGTTGTAGTCAACCATTGTGTTTTTCCTCCGAGTTTCCATTAATTAAACTTGCTAAGAAGTTAAAAGATATTCATGGCGACCATGGAGACCAAAACACTCGTCGTTTCCATTAATTAAACTTGCTAAGAAGTTAAAAGAATTATAACCGGTTGCGGTTCAACGTCCGATAAAAGTTTCCATTAATTAAACTTGCTAAGAAGTTAAAAGGTTGGTGGGTGTAGTGGGTGTATTTGTTTTCGGAGGTTTCCATTAATTAAACTTGCTAAGAAGTTAAAAGCAATCCGAATACTAAGCAAGAAGTTGTGGAAGTTGTTCGTTTCCATTAATTAAACTTGCTAAGAAGTTAAAAGTGGGTATACGACTCCCAAACATCCAGCTATTGGGTTTTAGGTTTCCATTAATTAAACTTGCTAAGAAGTTAAAAGTCAATATGGAAAGCTTAAATTTCCATAAGCTAACTGAATTGTTTCCATTAATTAAACTTGCTAAGAAGTTAAAAGTGCTGGATTCAAAAAACACAAAAAAATGAAAAAACCGTTTCCATTAATTAAACTTGCTAAGAAGTTAAAAGTCGGCGCTGAGCCTCATACGATTGATGGGGTTCTCGAGTTTCCATTAATTAAACTTGCTAAGAAGTTAAAAGACCAGAAGACGCCGTCACTGGTGCGATTTACTTTGTTGTTTCCATTAATTAAACTTGCTAAGAAGTTAAAAGGATATTATGGGTGACTTTCAGCATCGAGCACTAGAACGTTTCCATTAATTAAACTTGCTAAGAAGTTAAAAGATACCCGTGAAGTTGAATCTGTGATCAAAGCCCTGGCTGTTTCCATTAATTAAACTTGCTAAGAAGTTAAAAGAAATGAAAGAAACCGCAGTCATAGACATTTATGTCTGGTTTCCATTAATTAAACTTGCTAAGAAGTTAAAAGTCCAACCAGCAGCATCAGCATTTGCTAAAGGTAGCAGTTTCCATTAATTAAACTTGCTAAGAAGTTAAAAGCAGTCTAATAAATAGTTAGGCTGACAGTTTCCGTCTAAAAAGTTTCCATTAATTAAACTTGCTAAGAAGTTAAAAGTATCGAGGCCCGCAAAATCTTATCACAAGATCCGAATCGTTTCCATTAATTAAACTTGCTAAGAAGTTAAAAGTGTTTTGCTACAATTTGCGAAAGCTCGCGCTAGAGGTTTCCATTAATTAAACTTGCTAAGAAGTTAAAAGAATTATCTGAAATATTAGACCGTCTAAAAGATGTTCATATAGGTTTCCATTAATTAAACTTGCTAAGAAGTTAAAAGGGTGCAACAACGGCTAAAAATGCACTCCTGAATGATTGTAAGTTTCCATTAATTAAACTTGCTAAGAAGTTAAAAGAAAATGTTAGAATTCAAAGGTGAGTGGCCCCCAAAGGTTTCCATTAATTAAACTTGCTAAGAAGTTAAAAGAAGGTCTGAAGAATTGGCACCGTATCGCCAATTATTAGGTTTCCATTAATTAAACTTGCTAAGAAGTTAAAAGAATATGACCACATTAGCTTTAGGTGCATGCTTGGCGTGCGTTGTTTCCATTAATTAAACTTGCTAAGAAGTTAAAAGGCCTCCGATTGGAAACAGAGGAGTGGGAGGACCTGGTTTCCATTAATTAAACTTGCTAAGAAGTTAAAAGTGAAGCGGATTATTATTCGCCAATCAAGAGTGAGATTGATGTTTCCATTAATTAAACTTGCTAAGAAGTTAAAAGTTCCGGAGGGGGTAAAGCCCTTCATCATCATTGAATGTTTCCATTAATTAAACTTGCTAAGAAGTTAAAAGTGTTTTAGAGGAGTGGCGAAAGTCACTCGCTGAAAACAGTTTCCATTAATTAAACTTGCTAAGAAGTTAAAAGTGATCTCAAAAGTCATGTTCCGATTTTTGAGGGCAGGTTTCCATTAATTAAACTTGCTAAGAAGTTAAAAGCCGCCGCAATGCGGGCCCGCAACACAAAGGCGTTTAAAGTTTCCATTAATTAAACTTGCTAAGAAGTTAAAAGATCGTCTGTTCCAATCCACCGAGGATTGGAAGGTGTCCCTGTTTCCATTAATTAAACTTGCTAAGAAGTTAAAAGCTTGGGGACAGAGTGGTGTGTCCTTCAGGGATATCTTGCTTAGTTTCCATTAATTAAACTTGCTAAGAAGTTAAAAGCCTCCTTCTCCAAACGGAGGTGGATCGGTTAGAGCAGATCATCGTTTCCATTAATTAAACTTGCTAAGAAGTTAAAAGAGTTGATGCTGTAAAGCATTTTTAATCATGGAATCCAGCTATTTTGTTTCCATTAATTAAACTTGCTAAGAAGTTAAAAGACTAGCTTGGCAAAACTAGGCTGTATAAGGATTGTACAGCAATTTTTCGTGGGATATTGAAAAGCATAGACATTATTAATAATGATTCGCAA
>NZ_JADEXI010000458.1:0-3819 GCF_015207185.1 Microcystis sp. LEGE 08355
ATTTTCCCCCCGATCACTCCCATGTCCGGTCCTTTATGATTTCCCAAAAAGTCTAAAGGTCTTACCCAACACGGTTTTTAGATTTATTCAGCAAGCTCTAGTTAAGCTCTCCTGAATTTATACTGCCTCTTGGGAGTTTTAGTACAAATGCTCAGGCTTCCTCTCCCAACTCCAGCACTCCGGTGCAGTCTTAACGAGTATCAGTTCTCAGTTCACCCACTACTTTTTGGGGTTATTTTTTTGAGGCTTTATTTGACTTCCCCAGAGGGGGGTCGCAGGCGCACGGATTTTCCATTATCTATATAATATCATGTCAAGCCTTAGTTGGCAAGAGAAAATTTTTTAATTGCCAGCAAAAGATCGATGACAGAACAACCAGTGCATCTATACCACAATATTTTCAGAATGATAACGATTCTCACCGACTGTGATAAGATGAGAACTATAATCAGACTCAGTTAACTCCGATGGGTAAAAAATTCCAGTTAACAGCGATCGCTTTAACCCTGACTATAGCCAGCTTAACAGCTTGTAGTGGTCCCTCGGTCAAGGAAGAGGAAGCAAAGACACCCTTACAGGTGACAGTGAGTATCGTACCGCAGGAATATTTCGTTAAACGCATCGGCGGTGATAGAGTCAGTGTTAATGCCATGATTCAACCCGGGACAGATCCCCACACCTATGAACCAAAACCCGAACAATTAAAAACCACAGCCCAATCGCAAGCCTACTTTAAAATCGGTGTATCCTTAGAAGATGCTTGGAAAGATCGCTTAAATAGTGTTAACCAACAGATGTTAATCGTCGATACCAGTCAAGGAGTAGATAAAATCCCTTTGACAGCAGAACATAATCATGATCATGATCACAGCAAGGAAGAAAAACATCAAGCCGGAAAAAACACCCTAGATCCCCATATTTGGTTATCCCCAAAACGAGTCAAAGCACAAGCAGAGACTATTTACCAAACCCTAGCACAACTCGATCCGGGTCAGGAAGCTATCTATCGGGCTAACTTGGAAAAATTCAGTCAGGAGTTAGACGCATTAGATCAAGAAATTCGGCAAAACTTGGCAGGGATTAAAAATAAAAAGTTTCTGGTGTTTCATCCTGAATGGGGCTATTTTGCCCAAGATTACGGTTTAGAGATGATTGCGATCGAAATCGACGGTAATGAACCCAGTGCTGCCCAGTTAGGTCAACTAATCAAACAGGCAAAAAAAGAGAATATTAAAGTTATTTTTACTCAACCAGAATTTAGCCAGAAAAGTGCCGAAACTATTGCTAGGGAAATTGGGGGACAGGTAATCCCTATCAGTGCCTTTGCTGAAAATTGGAGTGAAAACCTGCGACAAGTTTCCCAAAAAATGGCCACAGTTTTAAATCAGTAATTGTTTGTATATGTCAACGATCATTACCATTAGTAATCTCTGGACCGGCTACGAACAGGAACCCATCCTCGAAGATATTAATTTAACCATTGAAGAATTGGATTTTCTGGGAATTATTGGCCCGAATGGAGGGGGAAAAACTACCCTCCTCAAGGTTTTACTGGGATTAATTAAACCTTGGCGGGGAGAAGTCAGTATTTTGGGGCAAAGTGTCCAAAAAGGTCGGGAATTAGTCGGTTATGTGCCGCAGTTTGTCGAATGCGATCGCTCATTTCCCATTACTGTGGGTGAGGTGGTGAAAATGGGGAGATTGAGCAGCAAAAAACTCTGGCAAGGCTATAGTAAAAAAGATGAGTTAAGGGTAGATAAAGCTTTAGATAGTGTGGGAATGTTAGGGTTGAAAAAAAGGTCGATTGCTGAACTTTCGGGAGGACAGCGCCAACGGGTTTATATCGCTCGCGCTTTAGCGGTAGAACCCCGTCTCTTGATTTTAGATGAACCCACTGCCAGTGTCGATCCCCAAATGCGTGCTAGTATTTTTTCCCTGTTGCAAGAATTGAATGAGTGGATGACCATTTTAATTATTTCCCATGATCTGGGAACCCTATCTACCTATGTTAAATCGATCGGTTGTCTCAATCGTCGTCTCTATTATCACGGCCAAAAATCTCTCACTACCGCTATGTTAGAACAAGTGTATTGTTAAAAGTTTTCTCCCTTTGGGTTAAAATGGATTTTTGCTCAAGCTCATTGTTGAATGGCATTCACTCGTGTCTAAAAGGGATAAACTACTAGAACTACTCAAGAATAGTCCTAATAACGCAAGATTCAACGATGTTTGTCAACTGCTAGAATTAGAAGGGTTTTCCCTTGATAGAATTACAGGTAGCCATCACATTTTTAAAAGAAATGATATTATTTTGGTCATACCTGTTCATAATAAAAAAGTAAAATCTGTTTATATTCGTCGAGTCCTTGAAATTATCGGAGACAACTAAAGATGAATTATCCAATTATTATTTATCCCTGTGAAGAAGGCGGTTTTGTCGCTGAAATTCCAGCACTATCTGGCTGTTTGGCTCAGGGTGAAACCTTAGAAGAAACCCTACAAGAATTACTGATGGTAAAAGATTTATGGTTAGAAACAGCCCAAAAATATAATCAAAAACTTCCCAACTTAGAAACAGAGATAGCGAAAATCAAAGCATTAAGCACTGTATAGAGCATTTTTGGGGGAATTGTGGTCGCTAATTGCCGTCTTGACTTAAAAAATAGTTACTTAACGCGCTTTTTTGCTTTTAATCATGACGAATTTGTAATTATTCTGCGTTACGCTAACACATCCTCGCGTGCTACTATTCTGGTCAGTGCGATCGCCGATCTTGTAGGTTGGGTTGACGAAAGGAAACCCAACATTTCTACACAGAAAATATCCCCTTTCCAAAACGAATTAACACCATTATCTTTTAATTTGTTGGGTTGCGTTCCTTAACCCAACCTACCGAATTTTTGAAAAATTTGAGCTGATCTTGTCGGTTGACGAAAGGAAACCCAACATTTCTACACAGAAAATATCCCCTTTCCAAAACGAATTAACACCATTATCTTTTAATTTGTTGGGTTGCGTTCCTTAACCGAACCCACCGAATTTTTGAAAAATTTTAGTTGATCTTGTCGGTTGATACGACGAAACCCAACCTACATTTTATTCCATACCAATATCACTATCAAAGATCAGCCTTTCTGAAGCCCCCCACATCTGATCATAAATTCCTTCTTCAACATAACGATGAAAACTGGAGTGTTGCCAATCTTTCGGAGTATTTACTAATCCATGATGCACGGGATTGTAATGGATGTATTCGAGATGATTAACAAAATCTCGATCGCCGTAGGCGCGCCCTTGGCGACCATCTCGAACTTGATGCTCCCAAAAGCGACGTTGCCAAATAGCCTTTTCTCCTTTATGTTGTCGAGATGTTGAAATTTTCCCCTGATATTGAGAATGACATTGACGGCTAAAATAACTTTTAATTAATCGCCAACGAGTTGAAAAATCTGCATCTGTTTCAGGCAATGTCCAAAGAGCATGAATGTGATCTGGTAAAATGACAATAGCATCAATCTTAAAATGATGTTGTCGCATAACATATTTAAAAGCATTTCGTAGTAAATCCACATTTTCAGGTTCACACAAAATTTTGTGACGATTGTATGTCACAACTGTAAAAAAATAAGTAGATCCAGGTGTTTTTGCTCTACGGTATTGCATCAAGTTAGAATAACATTTATTGGATTGGTGTTTACGCAACTGGCGTTGGGTTTCGTGCCTCAACCCAACCTACCAAACTTTAAGACCGCAATTCCTTTGGCTTTTGAAAGTGCGATCGCTATTATCTTGTTGATTAAATTTTAAAATTGCCATTGC
>NZ_JADEXI010000459.1:0-3784 GCF_015207185.1 Microcystis sp. LEGE 08355
AAAAGAAGTCAAGCTGTATCCTTAACAAGGGAACAGTCAAACTAGGAGCCGTGTGAGGTGAAAGTCTCATGCACGGTTCTGAATGGGAGGGGAGGTCGGTGACGACCTTCTCGACCCCTAATAGTATGAGGTGTTATTTGCGCGGACTAGGGGTGGACAGACTTGACAATCTAGCCATCACAAGGCGAAGATGTGTGACGGGAAATTCTTGCTTCACAGAAACCTGCTTTTTGAGAGAGTCCCAACGAGTCTTACAGTCTCTCCACAAGCTTAAACTCCTGACTGCCCATCAACATTTGTTGACAGGATTCTTATTCCTTCTGATCTTAAATTCTTGGCTGCATTCGTGACAAGTCTTGCATTCTGGACTTATTCATCGTTATATCATTTTTCAAAAGTAATGACAGACTTAGTTGATCATTTCAAAGCGCAATCCCTCTCGGAGAAAGGAATTGCACTTTCAGATGTTAGTCACGACTATTGAAAATTGGTATTAGCTATTTCTTTGTGGACTGTAGCCACTATTTTCAGAGATTGCTGTAGTGCGGATTGGTTGACACCCGTTTAGGTGGATTGACTGGCCAGAAATTGTCGTTGATAGTCTAAAAACTGGCCATGCCATTCCGCAAAACGCCGCTCCCCATCTTTGACTAAAAATTGGCGGTAGGCTTCCGAGGAAATCCAAGGCTTTGTTGGACGTTGTTGGGCCGAACGAGCTTGGTATTCAGCCGTTGATTGACGGCATTGGTTGTGATAATTTTGGTGCCATTCCTGATAGCGCCGTTCTCCATCCCGCACGAGGGCTTGGCGATAGGCTTCTGAAGATAGACTCATGGTGTTACTCCTTTTCAAATCCCTTGATGGCTTGGCCAGAATCATAACACAATCCGCGCACTACCGAGCGCCGACCTCTCGTCAAGGTAAAATGTAGGCCTTTGCCGTCAGTGGCAAGGTTTCTTTGCTATCTTAACCGCTGCATTTTGCCCCGCTTTGCGTTGCTCCCCTTTAACCAAATTTTGTAGGACCAGCCAAGAAATTAGTAAAAGCTGTTTACAGGTGTCTTAACCCTTGTGGCAAACGGCCACAGCTAACCCCATTGAAGAAGTCTAGTTTTTCTAGTTTTTTCTCCTCGGTTAACATTGAAGAAGTTTGACTGTACCCTACTCTTTCTTGTCTTTCGCACCAAGCTTGTGTTCTGACATGGAGAGCTTTATTGTCAACTAATCTTACACAACCCAATGTGAGCCGCAAGCAATAGCGACTCTTGTTTTGGTGTGGGGTAAAATCGAAGCTTCACATTCTAGCGTATATCGTGTCAATGGGCTAGTATTGAAATTAAAGCCAACCTAAAACGGCGGGGTTTTAGACCCAAATTTTCGATGATGTTGTTTAATTTGATCGTAACCTATTGTAGGTAAGTAGTCGGACATAAATTCTGTTGTCTATCTTAAGAAATGTAAATTGCCGCAATTCTTACTGACGACCGACGACCGACGACCGACTCCTGACCCCACAGTTAACTTTACTTTTGTCCAACTACTTAAGTAGGGAGGCACAATTATTTCTAGGATGGGTTAGCGGTAGCGTAACATGAGCGGGCGTTGGGTTTCATGCTTCAACCCAACCTACGTTCATCTTATATTTAATTCCACCCACCTACTTAGAATATACACTTTAGTTATTAATCTGGTAATTTTTTTGTCCTGGGGAGCCTGATTGAGCAAAGAAATGCTATATTTCTATTAGCACCGTTGCCAAAATCTCTGGAAAGTTGAGTTACTAATATGGTTAAAATTATCGGTCGTCAATCCTTGGGAAGAAAACCCGTTTACGATATTGGTGTGGAGAAAGATCATAATTTTTTGCTGGGCAACGGGTTAATTGCCTCCAATTGTTTTAATAAATCTCACTCTACCGCTTATGCTTACGTCACCTATCAAACCGCTTATTTAAAAGCTAATTATCCTGTGGAATATATGACAGCGTTACTAACTGCTAGTAGCGATAATCAGGATAAGGTGGAAAAGTATCGAGAAAACTGTCAGAAAATGAATATCGATGTCGAACCTCCCGACATCAATCGATCGCAAAAACATTTTACCCCGATTGGACGCAAAATTCTCTTTGGTTTGTCCGCAGTTAGAAATCTGGGCGAAAATGCGATCGAGGCTATTTTAAAAGCGCGGGAAGCAACAGGAGGAAAGTTTACTTCCTTAGGGGATTTTTGCGAGCGTGTTGATTTGCGAGTGATCAACAAAAGAGCTTTAGAAACGCTAATTTATTGCGGTGCTTTTGATAAAATTCAACCGAATCGCCATCAATTAATTGAAGATTTAGAATTAGTAGTTGCTTGGGCGCAAAAACGCACCAAAGAGAAAGAAAGTGGTCAAATGAATATTTTTGATATGCTAGGAGGTAGCACAGAAAATAAACAAGAATCCGAGTTTGAACAGTCTCCCAGTGCCACCGCAGTAGAAGATTTTTCCCTACAGGAAAAGTTAAGACTGGAAAAAGAACATTTAGGTTTTTATGTTTCCGAACATCCTTTAAAAGCTTTACAAAGAGCTGCTCAAGTCCTATCTCCTATCAATTTAGCTGACTTAGAAGAACACAAAACCAGAAAAAAAGTCAGTGCCATTGTCCTATTAAATGCCGTCAAGAAAATTATGACCAAAAAAGGGACTCCCATGGCCTTTTTAACCCTAGAAGATGCCTCGGGACAGTCGGAAGCGGTGATTTTTTCCGATAGCTACGAACGTCTGCAAAAATTATTAGTGGAGGAAGCAACTTTAATGGTGTGGGGAAAAGTGGATCGCCGAGATGATCGGGTACAATTAATTGTCGAAGATGCGGAACCGATCGAAACCATTAAAATGGTGATGGTTAATTTATCGCTGCAAGATGTTGTCAACCAAAATCGTCAAAATCTTCTTAAAAGTATTCTGCAATCGGGAGACAAACAAAAGGCAAAAGTTCCCGTTATTGCCACCATCGGTGCGGGAACTCAGCGTCAATTTGTGCGTTTAGGACAAAACTATTGGGTAGAGGATGACAATTCAGTGGTAGAGTCCCTGAAAGTTGCCGGTTTTCTGGCTAATTCTGCACCTTTGATTAATCATTAAATGCTAACTGGCAATTATGCAAGGGCGATGATTGCGCCAATATTGTTCCTGTAAAACCTTGGCGATTTCCTGTTTCGATAATAATTCTTTTTCCACCCACAAAATCAAGATAAATATGGATTTTGATCAACTCTTTGACACTATTGCTACTCTTGTCCTCCATCATTCTCCTAGTGGAATGGAAACGGAAATCGATCGCTTTTTACTAGAACGCTTTCAAGAGTTAGGATTAGAAACATGGCAAGATCAAGCGGGAAATGTCATCGGAAAAATTAAAGGACAAGATTCGACTAAAAAAATTGCTATTACTGGTCATAAAGACGAAATTGGCGCTATTATCAAGGGCAATTAATCCCGATGGTACTCTGCAAATTCGCCGACTTGGGGGAGCTTTTCCTTGGATTTACGGAGAGGGGGTGGTAGATATTATCAGATCAAACCCTGATTAATCGGTTTTGAGAGCTAATTTTGACTCTTGGTCTAATCTGCCTCTCTTCCTTGCTGTGACTGACTTATAAATTTTTGGAAATGTCTATCGCATTACTGGGGTAGATTTTACCCCACATTCCGCACCCTCAACTGTCACATAAGCTGTCCCCCTCCAGAGACTTGAGTAAAAATACTTATCTGGTGAAGATTTTCTCGGTGGCCTTTAGGGTGAG
>NZ_JADEXI010000460.1:0-3758 GCF_015207185.1 Microcystis sp. LEGE 08355
CCTGAATACTGAATCCTATCATTAACCTGAACATTTGTATTTAATTAGGGTAAAAACTGACTATAATTAAGTGGGTGGGTGGAATTAAATATAAGATGAACGTAGGTTGGGTTGAAGCATGAAACCCAACGTCCGCATGGGTTACGCTACCGCTAACCCATCCTACAAATAATTGTGCCTCCCTACTTAATGATAAAGCACGGTCAGCATTGACAATGATTAGCGATCAATCCCTCCCCCCCCAAAATATTGAAGCGGAAGAATCTATCTTAGGTGGTATTTTACTAGATCCAAAAGCGTTAGGTAGAATCAGTGATTTTTTAATTCCAGAAGCTTTCTATGTGAAAACCCATCAAGATATTTATCGTGCAGCACTTGCTTTACAAGGGAAGGGAAAACCGACGGATTTAATGACGGTTAGCAGTTGGTTACAGGATAACTATCTGCTGGAAGAAATCGGGGGAATGCCGCGATTGTTACAATTAATTGAGCGCACTGTCTCGGCTGCTAACATCGATCGCTATGCTGAATTAGTGATGGATAAATATATGCGTCGTCAGTTAATTTCCACCGGGGGAGAAATTATTGAGTTAGCCAGGGATACGACGCTAGAATTAGAAAATGTTTTCGATGAATCGGAACAAAAGATTTTTCGTCTCACCCAAAAACGACCCCAGGAGGGTTTAATTTTTCTGGGGGATACTTTAATTGAAACTTTTAATGAAATTGAGAAGATGCAGGAGACGACCACTCTACCCGGTATCGAAACTCAATTTTATGATCTCGATGCGATGACCAGTGGTTTACAACCCTCGGATTTAGTTATTATCGCGGGTAGGCCTTCCATGGGAAAAACTTCTTTTGCTCTTAATATTGCTTATAATATCGCTCAACAGAATTTACCTGTGGCTGTCTTTAGTTTGGAGATGTCCAAGGAACAATTAGCCCAACGTTTGTTATCGAATGAGGCTAAAATCGAAAGTAATCGGATTCGATCGGGACGTTTGGGACAAAATGATTTAGAGAAGGTTCTTGGGGGACTAGAAAAGTTATTAAATTTGCCCATATATATCGATGATAGTGCCAATTTAAGTGTGATTCAAATGCGTTCCCAAGTGCGGCGTTTACAGGCGGAAAAAAAGGGACAAATGGGCTTAGTTTTAATCGATTATCTGCAATTAATGGAAGGAGGAGGTGATAATCGTGTTCAGGAACTTTCTAAAATTACCCGCAGTCTTAAGGGTTTAGCGAGAGAAATTCATGCTCCAGTAATTGCTCTTTCTCAGTTAAGTCGCGCTGTGGAATCTCGCAATAATAAAAGACCGATGATGTCCGATTTACGCGAGTCGGGATGTTTAGCGGGTGATAGTTTAGTTGAGTTAGCCGATCCTCGTGCTAAAGTGCCAATTTGTCAGTTAGTGAATTGCTCCAATTTTACGGTTTTTGCTCTTAATGAGGAAACAATGAAATTAGAAAAAGCACTGGTAACTAAGGTTTTTTCCACAGGATTTAAGCCAGTTTTTCGATTAACAACTCGTTTAGGTCGCACGATTAGAGCTACAGCCAATCATAAATTTTTGACTGTCCACGGTTGGCAAAGATTAGATGAATTAAATATTGGTAATTATATCGCTTTACCTCGCTCTCTGAGTAATTCAGACCTAACTTTTAATTGGGATGAAGTTATGGCAATTCAAGGGGATGGAGAGACAGAAGTGTATGATTTAACAGTAGATAAATTGCATAACTTTATTGCCAATAATATCATCGTCCATAATAGTATCGAACAGGATGCGGATTTAATTATGATGTTATACCGAGATGAATATTATAACCCCGATAGTCCCGATCGAGGTGTAGCTGAAGTAATTATTACTAAACACCGTAACGGTCCCACCGGCACGATTAAGCTACTTTTTCAACCAGAATTTACCAAGTTTCTTAATCTTAAACAAAGCCGTTCTAATTATTAAAATGCAAGCAAATATTAATTATAAAAAAAACAATTGGCTTTTAATACTTTTGGCAATTATCCTAACTCTCGGTGTGGTTTTTCGTTTCACAAATATCGATAAAAAAGTCTATTGGCATGATGAATCCTACACCACCATTAGAACCACTGGTTATCAAGCAAAGGAAATCGCTGATACTATCTTTCAAAATCGTCTTTTATCTACCACAGAATTAGGAAAATTTCAACAACTGAAACCCGAAAGTAATGTTTTTGATACAATTAAATCTCTCGCTAAAGAAGACCCTCAACACCCACCTTTATACTTTATAATCTCTCGCTATTGGCAAAAAATATTCGGTTTTTCTCCCGTTTCTTCCCGCAGTTTAGCGATTGTTTTTAGTCTTCTCTCTCTGCCATTTATTGACTATCTATCCCTAGAATTATTTCCATCAAAGTTAACGGCAATTTTATACCATTTTTCTAAAGTAATGGCAGAGATGGTTAATTCCCTCACCCCCAACCCTTCTCCCTTTTTGGGAGAAAGGAGTAGAATGTCTGCCACGAATAAAGAAAAATGGTATTAGCAGTAATTTTATTGGCACTCTCTCCAGTTGATATAATATTTGCTCAAATGTCCCGTCAGTATAGTCTTTTAGTTTTGTTAACTATAATTAGTCAATTAATGCTGTTAAAATGCCTCAAAAAAAGAACTATTGTTAATTGGTCTTTATACACCTTATCTAATACTCTCGGACTCTACACCCATCTCTTTTTTATTCTCAACTTATTTGCTCAAGCAACCTTGATAATTTGGTATCTTGTTATGAAACCAGAGCGAAAAAATAACTTGATATTTTTCCTGTTATCTGGGTTAACAATGATAATTTTCTATATACCCTGGTTACAGGTTTTTTTAACTAACTCTCAAAGGGCCTTTAACTCCACCAGTTGGGCTGCCGTTAAATATCTCGATTGGGGATTGTTCGGTAAATTATGGCTCTTAACTTTTACTTGTCCATTTAGCGATAGCGATTTTGGTTTTAATAACATCTTCACCTATATATATAGAGTAATTTTTTTAATCTTAACTATCTCTGCTTTTTATCAAGTTTATCGCTACAATAACCCGATAGCTTTTACTTTTCTAATTACCTCAACCCTAGTACCTTTCCTAGCTTTAGTCATTCCCGATCTAATTTTGACCACCACTAGATCAACTGTCACCCGTTATCTAATTGCGACCTTTCCCACTATCTATATAACTGTAGCTTTTTTCTTGTCACAATTGCTTAGTCAAGGTAAATTTTTAGGTAAAATTATCTTGACTTTTTTGTTAACTGCTAGTATAATATCGAACTTTAATAATGCTCTTTCCGAAACCAGTTGGGCAAAAGTTCCTAGTTATTGGAATGGCGAAGTTGCCAGAAAAATCAATGCTGTACCCAATGCCATTATTATCAGCGACGAAGGTAATGACTGGACTAACTTAGGTGATTTGCTTTCCCTTAATTATCGTCTTAATTCTGATGTACAATACTTCCTGACTACCACTAACCCCGATACCGATAAGTTAAAAGAAGTCCTAGAAATTCCCCAGGCCAACTTATTTCTTTTTCGTCCTTCCAATCGGTTATTACTGACCCTAGATCAATTCGATATTCGTCTTGATGATTTCTATCCTCAAGGTCAATTGTGGCGAGGGAAAAAATAGGTAAATATATAAGTAGTAGGACAAAATTAACTTCTTGGTTAGGATAGGCAAAAGGCAAAAGGCAAGAGATGGTTAGATATGTCTAATTAATTG
>NZ_JADEXI010000461.1:0-3749 GCF_015207185.1 Microcystis sp. LEGE 08355
TGGTAAAACTGCCAATTTAATCTCGATTTGGTCATTCTCGATGTTAATCTAGCGGATAGTCTCGAATTTGACCTACTCTACATCTCTACACAGTTCTTAACTGGAACGAGTTTGATCCCTAGGAGATTGACTTTCTTCTAATTCAGCTTTGATTTTTACCGAGTCTTCAATCTGCTCGGCCTCTCGCTTAAATTCACTTTCAAATTCCTTGGATGCTTCTTGAAATCCTCGAATCGTTTTGCCTAAACTGCGACCGATTTCTGGTAATTTTTTCGGTCCGAAAACTAGCAGGGCAATCAAGAGAATTAACCCCATTTCCGGCAATCCAATCCCCAAAATATTCATGTTTTTGCTCCTAATAAAAAACTCGCGGTGGGCAATAACCCACCTGCCAAAGTCCGAGGGATAATTCTGCCGCCAAAAATGGCGACGAGATTGTTGGAATCTGCTTACTGACCCCAATCTACATTAAATCCTTCTAAAATTAGGGAGGAGTTGTAGATCTGTAAAATAATCAGCAAAAAGACTAAAAACAGAGCCATAAAAACTCCCATCAGCAAGGTAGTTCCCCAACCGGGAGAAACTTTACCATATTCCGAGTTGAGGGGACGAAGGATTTCACCTAAGCGTGTACGCTGTGCCATAAGTTACCAAGAAAGATCTGTAAATGATAATTTTGTATTGATCCGTAATTTGACGAACTGCCAACCGGTCAACCCAGTGAGATAAAATCTACTGCTGTTGCCAGTGGAGCTTTTTTGGTCTAATTCCGAACGGAATCGTTTTTCGCCTGCCCTGCCACGCCCACAAGAATCTGCAAGCGCCTACAGTACGGGAATTATTCTAACATTGTTTGGTGATCTTCTCAGGATTTAGGAGATGGTCGATGGGAGTTGGGGTGATTTTTCAGTTATCAGTAATCAGTTATCAGTTATCAGTCAGGAGTTAGGGTTGGGGTGATGGGGGAGAAGGGAGAAAAAGCTGATCAGTGGTCACTGATCAAGTCTCCTTCGGTGCTATGATCGAGGATGTAAAGTTTTATCAACACTAACTTAAACAAGCTCTCAAGAGAGCATATAAAGAACCACAGATGGCTTACACACTTCCCCCTTTACCCTACGATTACACTGCCTTAGAGCCTTGTATCACCAAAAGTACCCTAGAATTCCACCACGACAAGCACCACGCCGCTTATGTCAATAACTATAACGGTTTGGTCAAAGATACGGAACTCGATGCTCTCTCTTTAGAAGAAGTTATCGTTAAGGTTGCCGGTGATGCCTCTAAAGCTGGGGTTTTCAACAATGCCGCCCAAGCATGGAATCATAGTTTTTATTGGGACTGCATGAAACCGGGTGGTGGCGGTGCGCCTACCGGTGCTTTAGCCGCTAAAATTAACGCAGATTTCGGTAGTTTCGAGAAATTTGTCGAAGCTTTCAAAACTGCGGGCGCTACTCAATTCGGTAGCGGTTGGGCTTGGTTGGTTCTCGATAACGGTACTCTCAAAGTTACCAAAACCGGCAACGCTGACAATCCTTTAACCGCCGGACAGGTTCCCCTCTTAACTATGGATGTGTGGGAACACGCTTATTATCTCGACTACCAAAATCGTCGTCCCGATTACATCAGCGACTTTTTAACCAAGTTGGTTAATTGGGATTTCGTGGCTGCTAATTTAGCAGCGGCCTAAAAATTTAGCTCAGTTAATCCAGTTATCAGTTATCAGTTATCAGGGATTGGGGAGCAGGGAGAAACCATCCATAGGTTGGGGGTTAGTCTTACTATTAAAATTGGCAAATCTCTCTAACATTAATTATCCTTAAGTATAGATAACTAGAAAAAACTTTTTTAACATCGATCGCGCTTGTTGCACAATGGAACAAACTGTCAGTTGGATTATTCCCCGTCATCCCCGTCCCGATTATCCCCTGTTTGTATTTTTACCCGGAATGGATGGCAGCGGCCAACTCTACCATCGTCAGATTAAAAACCTTGCTCCTTACTTCGATCTGCGTTGTTTGGCGATTTCCCCGCAATATCTCGGCGATTGGGAGGAATTAAGCGATTGCGTGATTGCTTTATTGGCACAGGAATTAAAGGGACAATCGAGAAAAGTCTATCTCTGCGGTGAGTCTTTTGGTGGCTGTTTAGCCTTGAAAATAGCGACAAAATCACCAAAATTAATTAAAAAACTGATTTTAATTAACCCCGCTTCTTCTTTTAATCAAAGACCTCTTTTAAGCTTGGGAATCGGTATCACCCAGATAATGCCCGATTTCATCCACGGCAGCTCGGCACTAACTATTTTACCCTTTCTCGCCGCTCTGGGTCGAATATCCAGGGAAGATCGCCGCTCTCTCCTCAAAGCCATGCAATACGTCCCACCGAAGACGATTAGCTGGCGTTTATCCCAGTTACAACGGTTTCAGGTTAGTGCCAGCGAGTTAAAAGATCTGCAATTGGAGGTGTTAGTGATAGCCAGTCAAGGAGATCGACTGTTACCATCGGTAGCGGAGGCTAAACGCCTAATTCAGCAGTTACCCGCCGCAAAATTAACGATTCTGCCCAATAGTGGTCACGCTTGCTTGCTAGAAACCGATATTCACCTCAAAGACATTCTCCATCACCATGCTTGTCTCCCCCGAAGCTTACCCGCAAAAAGTCACTGAGGATGGTTCTTATACCTTTTTTTCGACCGAATTCGGCGAATGTTATCATTCTACCTCCGGGGCAAGGGAAGAGGCTGAGAAAAAATTTATCCTCTCCAGTCGTCTGGCAGCGAAAGCAGACCAGAGCAATAATCTGAAAATTCTTGACATTTGTTACGGCTTAGGGTATAATGCCGCCGCAGCCTTAGCGGCCATTTGGCAAGTTAGGGGGGATTGTCGGGTAGAATTATTAGCTTTGGAAAGCGATCGAATGGTTCCCCTAGCAGCTATTAGAGAAAATCTCTTAAATAGTTGGAGTCAACCAATTCCCCAATATTTAAACGATTTTGCCCATAATCACCGGCTAGACTTGCCTAATCTCACCGCTAAACTGTTAATCGGGGATGCGCGACAGACGATAACCAAGGTGATTGAGGCGGGTTTTCAAGCAGAGGCAATTTTTCTCGATCCCTTTTCCCCGGGTAAATGTCCGCAACTGTGGACGGTGGAGTTTTTAGCTTTAGTGGCCAAATGTCTGAGTCCGACGGGTTATTTAGTCACCTATTCCTGTGCTGCCTCGGTGCGAAGGGCTTTACAATTAGCAGGATTGCAGATTGGAGCCACCGATAGCGTCGGACGGCGATCGCCAGGGACAATAGCCAGTTTTTTGTCCTTACCCCCATCTCTATCGGCACAGGAACGGGAACATCTGCAAACTAAAGCCGCTATTCCCTATCGAGACGCGACTTTAACCGACCCAGCCGAAGTTATCATACAACGTCGTCGCAGCGAACAGGCTCTCTGTGATTTAGAACCGACTAGCCACTGGAAAAAACGTTGGCAAAGATCGTTTAATTCGATCGAAATCTCGGAATGAGATTAATGTAGGTAAGTAAGTAGTTATAACCCACATTCCGCACCCTCAACTGTCACATAAGCTGTCCCCCTCCAGAGACTTGAGTAAAAATACTTAGCTGGTGAAGATTTTCTCGGTGGCCGTTAGGGGGAGCTTGAGACCCCTAATTATGAAAAAATAGGAATTGTTGGAAAACTTAGGCAGTGGGCTGTTCGACCATGAATCAATCAACAGAAATTGAAGTC